>SFKP01000055.1 GCA_004553715.1 Clostridiales bacterium | reverse complement strand
TTTTTATAAAAAAGGTAGGTGAGCATAAATGAAAAATATTTTAAATGTAGCGTGGTTTAGTATAAAAACCACTATAAGAAAAAAATCTTTTTTAATAAGTAATATAATTATTTTAGCAACAATTTTTATTATGTTTAATATCGTTAATTTTCTTTTTGGAAATTATGTTTTGCCTTCACTAACTGATGGAACTGAAACTTCTACTATCACTTCTGATATCGACGAACAAGATTTAACTACATTAGATACTACTACCAAAAACACTGGTAAAGTAATCAAAACAGAAATTACTCAAGAAAACAAAATTCCACCAATTTCAATCTTGGATGATGAAAATATTTTAGGAGATTATATTAAAATATAAAAGAAAAAATAAAAGATGGAACTCTTTACTCTGCTATAAGAATATATCACGATGATAATAATATAAAATTCGATTATCTTGCATATGAAGAAAGCAGAATAAACACTAGTGATGCTGATTATATTCTTAAAGAAATAAACAAAATATATTTACAAAAATTTGCTGATGAAAATAACTTATCAGAAGCTATGGCAAATGAAGTAATGGCTGAATTTTCTTACTCTATTGAACCTGTAACTGATAACCCTGTCATCTCTATAACAGTTATTGTTGGTTTAGCAATATCTATGATGTTATTTATGGCAATATATATGTATGGACATAGTATATCTCTTTCTATAGCTAGTGAAAAAGATTCTAGAGTAATCGAAACTTTAGTTACTTCTTCTACACCAACCCAAATAATTGTTGGAAAGACCTTTGGAATGGGACTTCTTGGACTTATTCAATTAATAGTTATTATATTATTTACTGTTTTCTGTTACCACGTATATATTCCTGCAGGAATAGACATTGTCAATCTTTACCTTTCTGATATAAATGTAAGTTTTAATACCATTGTAATAATTTGCATTTATTTTGCTCTAGGATACACATTATATGCATTTTTAAATGCAATAGCTGGTGCAACAGTTAACAAAGCAGAAGAAGTACAAACAGCAAGTTTACCTTTATATTTTATATCCATGATAAGCTTTTATTTATCTATTTTTACAATAGATAGCAGCAGTGACAAACTAAATAACTTTGTGCAGATGTTCCCTTTATCCTCACCTTTTTCAATGCCTGCAAAAGTAGTTGCTGGTTTTGTATCTACTAATGATATTATAGCTTCTATCTTAGTTTTAGTATTAACTACCATATTGCTTGCATTTATAGCTATTAGAATATATTCTGTAGCCATTTTACATTATGGAAACAAACTTAAGATTAAGGATTTATTTAATATTTTCTTAAAATTCAAATGATGAAAGTAGTTTCGCCTTATATGAATTTTGCTTTGCCTTATTCAACATAAAAGATGTAATGAAAATTATTTGCTTATCATTACATCTTTTTTACTTATTCTTAGAAAAATTTGTCTATATTATCCCAAATTACATCTGCGGGATTTTCCCAGTCTTCTTTTCCAATATTTTCGGCTAGTTTTATTGCATAAATTGCATCTTCTGGATCTAATCCTGCCCTTATTCCTGTTGTTATCTTTTTAGTATCTGTTATTCCAGAATCACGATATTGTTGTACAATATCTCTTAAGGCAGTTTTTCTTTCTCTTCCTTTTAGTTCTGGATATAAAGTATCATCATCTAACAAATTTTGCCATTCATAACTATTATAAAATTCTTGATCCAATTCTTTATTATTATATTCCTCTTCTCCTAAATATCCTTTTCTAAAGTCTTCTTTTATGTCTTTTGCCTCATCCCAAATATTATCACTTACATTGCCTCCTATTTTAGCTCCAATACCTGCTCCTCCTGCTGTGTAAGTAGCGACTTTACTTAAATCTCCTGATGCAATACCTGCTATTAATCCTACAGAGCCTAACGCTGCTGCTCCTATTATCTTACCATTAAATCTTCCTATAGCTCTTAATGGTCTTGCTTTTAATACTTTTTTACGTGCCCTTACCCCTAATCTATTTAAACCTTTTCTTACAGAATGTTTTCTTGTATTCTGTGGCGCAGCTCTTAGAATTGTTGCATTATTTTTTCCATTATTTTGTGGGTTTACTATAGGAGTAGCATTATTTGGTAAAGCTGACTTAGAATGTGATTTTTTACCTGTTAAACCTTCTGTATCTGTTTTTGTTTTATTGTTAGATTCTTCACTTTCAGGCAATTTTACTCCATTTGGTTCTGTTGTCCTTACTGGTTTTTCTTGCTCCTCTTCTCTTCTTTTATTTTTTTTGTTTCCTAAACCTGCTAGTTTTTGTACGCCTGAATATAGCATCGCACCACCAGCCATTTGTCCCATTGCACTTAGTGTACCTGCTTTTTCAAATCCGAACATTTTTCTTAAAATTTTTTCTGCTGGCATTATAAACCCAAGTGCAACTAATGCATAAACTGGATATTTTGTAACCAGCATATCCATAACTGTACTAATAGTTATTGTATATATTATTAAATGTACTGGCTGTATTAATGCATTAAAAGTAAATTCTTTAAACCATAGACTAAAAGCTTGTGCTTGACCATCTTTTATTTTATCTAATGGATATGTAACAGCAATAAGTGGCGCAATCATGGTAAAAAATGCCATATATAATACTCTTTTTATGTACATAACTGTAAAAATACAAGTATCTACCACTAATACTAAATATATTAACGAATATGAAACTTGATCCCATTTTGTATTTAGTCCTGCTTTTAGTCTAACATAGCCAACAAAATCTCCAACCCAAGTAACTTGCCCATCTTTACCTATTTTTATATTTTCTCCCTCATCAGCTTTTGGTACAAATTCATTTTTTAGCACAACTCCATCTACTGTTGTGTCTTCAGGCAATGTACATTCTATAGTTGTTGCACTTCTAGGAACAAATATTTTTGTTAAATTTTCAGATATAGTTAATATAAATAGCATTATATAATGTAAAATAAATAATAAACATATTGCAATTAACCAATCTATAAAAAATTTTTTATATTTAGCTTTTTCTTCTGCGACACTTGCTAATATCATCTTTATCCCAACAAAAATTAGCATTGATAACAAAACAACTAAAGCAACCCTTCTTAATACCTTATACCAAGTAGAAATAGAGTTTTGAAGTATTCTTGCTGAAGATTCATATTTTAAAATATTCGGTTCCCATTCTCCAACAAACACATCTACTCTAATTTGAAAGTCTTCCAAGTTTGTAAAATCTGGTGGAACTAAATTTTCTACGCTATCACCAAAATAGCAATACATAAAAGCTGTATAAACTTTTCCGGTTAATATTCCAACGATCACATCTTATTAATCTATCCATATACTCTTCTGCACTTATTTGTAATCTTCCTGGCCCTCCTATGGATTGGTTATTTATCCACGCATGAAAATTCACTAACCATTCTGGAGTTCCACTTGTTGTTCCATCATATCCATATTCAGATCCAAGCCAAAGCAAATTTGGATTCATTCTATCATAAGTATATAAGTTATCTCTACTCTCATTAAATTTATATTGGTTTAATAATGTATCATAAGGTTCATCTAGATAAGTATAAATCCAGTCAATTCCTCCCCAGGCAATAAAATCTCCCCAATTGCTAAAATTACAAGCTTCTGTAAAATCCGTAGAATCCCAGTAATAACCACATTCATCAACCATTTCTTTAAAACTTTTCCACTCGAAAGTTTCTTCTAATTCTCCAAATTTTTTCAAAATATCTTTTTCATCATTTTCGTCAAGGGGTCCGGCCTGCACCACAATATTCTTTTAGAAATAATTTCCATAATTTTGAATCTCTTAAAATGCTAGTATCATAATCTTCATATTCCATTGGCAAATTAATAAAGTCTTGACCTTCATAGTCATCATTATTATTTCCTTGTATAACTATATCATCCATTGGCTCTATAAAATTAACATCAAATGCTGGTACTTGTCCACTAAAGATAGTATATGGAGTATATGACATCATAGGTATATCAAATTCGCCTTTTAGTCCTTCGCTCAAGTCATTTCCTACTACTAATGTTGCAGTTCCTGCAGTTAAGAATACAAATGTACCTACTGTTACTCCCTTTATAATAACACCAGCTGCTGCTGTCCCTATAGCTGCAAGTGCTCCTCCTGTCATACAAATTCCTACAACCATAGCAATTATTCCAATTACCACACCAAAAAACGCAAACCAATTCCAATTACCTTGAGATTCTGCTGAAGCTGTTTTCAGTACTGGTTGTGGAGATATAAAATTTCTCTGTAATGTATTCATAATAATATCGCCTATATAATCTAGGAATGAAAATATTATCTCAAATAAGCTACCACCAGCATAATCTTTATATGAATGTGCAGATGTTTTATTTTGGAAAAAACACATTATTAATATTATCGCAAGAATTATTACAAATATTTTATTCAATATCTTTCTTTTTATTTTCATCTTTACCCTCTGTAATCTATTTTGTTTCCTCTACTTTAAATGATATTTTATACTCTTGATTATCAAGTAATTGCACATTAAATTGCATTGTTTTATTATCATTTGTTTTTAATATACAAATATATATATTACTTTCTTCTCTTACTTCTATATTTTTTATATTGTTATAATCAATGTTTTGATTTTCTATATATTTAATAAATTTTTGTAATGTTTCAAAATAGTTCTTTTTAAAACCTTCTGAAAGCATATTATATGCATATATATAATCTTCTTGATTTACAGCTTTTAAAAATCTTTTTACATTTAAGGCTGCTTTCCCTTTGTTATCTACAGAATTATATTGATACAAATCTTCTGCAAGCAAAATATTATAGTCATCTAAATATAAGGAATATTCCATTGCTCCAGTCTCTTTAAAAGCATAATAATTATCATAATCATCTATACAAATATATAATCTATATGTTTCATAGTCTTTAATTAAATATTGTTTTAACCCTTTTGACTTAAAATTCATTAAATAACTTTCATATTCTTCATCTGTTTTAAAATCATTTGAAGTTTTTATATTATATATATCTAGGGCTTCTAATTGTTCTTTTCTTTGATTCAAATAATTTTGAAAATCTAAAAACGTATTAAATTTATTTGTCTTATATTTTTCATCTAATATATTATATGCCTCTTCAGGATAATAGTTTGCTTTTTGTATATAATCATTAAAATATTGTTTTATAA
>SFKP01000015.1 GCA_004553715.1 Clostridiales bacterium | reverse complement strand
CCTCTTGGCACTTTTTTTGATTTTTATAATATAATATATTAAATTTGTAATTACCATATTTTAACCATTTATTTTTTGTTCTACTAGTGCTATAATTAATTTATATTGGAGGGATTGTTTTTAAAATGCGTATTGAAAAAATTAGTGATAATAAAATCAGATTTATATTAAATATGGAAGACCTTGAAGAAAAGAATATTGATTTTCATTCATTTATGGCTAATTCTATTGAAACTCAAGATTTATTCTTAGATATGCTAGATAAGGCAGAAGAAGAAATTGGCTTTAAAACAGAAAATTATAAATTGATGATTGAAGCTATTGCAACTTCAGATGGTAAGTTTATATTAACTGTCACTCGAATTGCAGAAGAAGTAGATAAAAAAACTACAAAGAAAAACGTAAGCGTCAAAAGGAAAAATGTTGTTCCTAGTAAGTTACTATCTATTTATCAGTTTAAGAGTTTTGATGATTTTTCGGAATTTTGTACATATATTGATAATATATTACCTTCAATACCTAATAAATTTAAGAATTCTTCTTTATATTTATATAACTCTTCATATTATTTAGTATTAAAAAATATGCGAATTACTATAGCAGATTTTAAGAATTTTTGCAATGCAATTTGCGAATTTGCAGGACTTGTAAGTACACCTTCTCTTTTTGAAAGGAAGCTTGAAGAATACGGAAAATTAATTATAAAAGAACAAGCTATTTCAACAAGTTTAAAATATTTTAAATAGTTTTCATTCACATATTCTAGCCCCACTCTCATATATTAATATGGGAGTGATTTTTTTGAATAATAATGATTTAGATATGACAAAACTTCTTCAAATGCTTTCTACTATGGATAAAAAAGATTTAGAAGCTGGAATTTCTAAGGCAAATGAAATTTTAAAAAGCAATACTGGCAAAGGTATTATTGATAATATGAACAAAAAAGGTTAAGGTGATTTTTAATCGTGAATGAGGATTTATCTAGTTTATTCGAAAAATTAAATATTAATAAAGACAGTATTTCACCAGATATGATTAATAATTTGGCTAGTATGCTAAATAACAAATCTAATAATTCCAATAGTTCTAGCAATAGCCAAAAAGAAGGTACTAACAATTCTTCTACAAGTAATATCGACTTTGAAACTATTATGAAAATGAAAACTATTATTGATAAAATGAATGTGAAAGATGACCCTCGTTCTAATTTGCTATTGTCTCTTAAGCCATACTTAAAAGAAAGCCGAAGAGAAAAATTGGACCAATACATACAACTTATGAATATAAGCAAAGCTTTAGATTTTTTCCCTTTTTTAGGTGGTGACAAGCAAAAAAATGGCAAGCAATAATTTTTTACCATATTTTAATAATAACTTAAAAAATAATAATAGCTCTTATACCTCTCCTTCTTTAGACAGGCCAGCTAAGTCTTTTGAAGGAAATTTTGGAATTAAACTTTTTTTTGATGACTTAATAATAATTGCTTTAATCATCTTTCTTTACAACGAAGATGTAAAAGATCAATTTTTATTTATTGCACTGATTTTATTATTATTGTCATAACACTGTAAGGAAGAAGAGACCTGGAAATCCAGGTCTCTTCTTTTTTTACTTTCCCCTCCTCTGGAAGGAGAAAGAAATCGCTGGAACCTTTTTTGCAAAAATGGTTCTCTTTTTTGTTAATCTTCCCTTGCGGGAGTACGCCAATATTGGCAGGATACGCAAATAACAGAGCTCCCCATTTAGCCGATTTTCTAGCTCCTGGATAAGCATGAATATGCTTATCCTCAATTTGTTTTCAATTATATGCTCGGGATAAGCATATAATCTGCCGCATTCTGCGGCTGTGAAAGCTGCATCTCGGTCTTCGTTGAGCATTTCCGCGATCTCCACAGCCAGTTTTTTGGCTTCCTTCTGACGCCCATTGATCAGGGCATCTTCAATTTGATTCTGAGTATACATCGTATACTTCCTTTCTTGTAATTTATTTTTTATGTAAACACTCTTAATGAGTGGAAAGAGGGGTTAAATATATATTAAATAAGACGCTAGGCCTTATACTGATTATATTATACCATTTTTTGGATTTTATGTCAAGCTTTTGTGTGTTATGTAGATTTGTTGATTATTCTAAAACAATCTCATCTTTTTCCATAAATGCACATTTATAATTTTGTTCTGATAGGTCTTTATCCATTTCCTTTACTTTGTTTGCTATTCTTATTTGTGGGGATTCTATTAGATTTGCCGCAATAATTGCTTTGGTATTTCCTTTTGCTCCAGCATGTGCTAATCCTCTTAGTATTCCCAAAACCACAATGTTTTCTCCAGCAATTACTTCTGCTCCATTGTTTACATCTCCTAATATTACAAGGCTTCCTTCAAACTCTAGTTTTTGCCCACATCTTAAGCTGCCTCTATGAAATTTTGTTTCTGAGTTTTCAATATCTTTTTCAAAGATTTTCTTAATTCCATATAATCCTAGCACTTTAGGGCTATCAAAGGTTATCTTTACATCTATATTTGATGAGATTAATTTTTTTATTTCTTCTATCTCTTTATTTTTTAACACTTTCCCAGTAACGAATATTGGTGTCTTTTCAGTTTTATATAATTTTTTTAAAGCTGGAATTTTTTTATTTAGGCATTCCATTATTTCGCTTTGCTCTGCCCCTTCGCTAATCCTTATTATAATTTCATTTTTTTTAATGTTTATTCCCACACAATTTCTCATCTATTTTTTCTCCTTTAATTTTGTTTTTCTGAATATGATAAAACTGTTTTATCTTCATTTACTTCTTCATTTGTTCCAAAATATGATTCTAAAATATCTCTTACAACTTCTGCAGTATTATATCCGTGTAATCCATTTTCTACAAACACTACAACTGCAATTTCTGGATTATCAAATGGAGCAAATCCTGCAAACCAAGCATTTATTTTGCCTCCTGCTTCTGCAGAGCCTGTTTTTCCTCCTACCTCTATAGGGAAATTTTTAAATACCGAATAAGCTGTTCCTCCTGTTTCCGTAGTTACTGATTTCATTCCTTCCAAAACTGCTTCTAAATATTGTGGATTAATTTCTAAGTCTTCTTGTTCAGTTTCTTCTAGTCCTAATTTTTGTGCCACATATTTTGATATTTCTTCTTTATCCACTTTACTGTCATCTGCATTTATAATATCTTTTATAACAGATACATTTATTTTTTTCCCACCATTTGATAACATCGCAATATATTTTGCAATTTGTATTGGAGTAAAATTGTTTTCTGCTTGGCCTATTACTGCAGATAAAGTATTTCCATAATACCAAGTTTGTCCTAGTTTTTCATAAAGTTTCTTTCCTGCTAATGTTCCTGATATTTCTCCTGGTAGTTCTACATTTGTTTTTTGCCCTAATCCAAAGTATGTTGCATATTTCTCTATTGGTTCTATTCCCATTCTTGATCCGACTTCATAAAAGAAATAGTTGCATGAATTTTTTATTGCTCCTGAAACATTTAAATTTCCATGTGTTCTTCCACTACTTGTCCAAATCCAACATTTAGGATTATGCCCTTTAGGATATACCCCCGCATCATATATTGTTTCATCTACTGTAATAACACCTGTTTGTAATCCCGCTATTGCTGATACCATTTTAAATATAGAACCTGGTGCATTTGCACTTTGAATACTTCTATTTATAAGTGCGCTTTTCCCTTCTTGTGTATATTCGTTCCATTTTTCGATGCTTATTCCATTTACAAATAATTCTGGCTCGAAATCCGGATAACTACACATTGCAATTACTTCACCTGTCTGTACATTTAAAACTACTGCTGCACCATTATTGACTTCACTTTTTTTTCCATTTTGCATCTTTTCTATTTTACTTTTTAAAGCAGTTTCCGCTACCTCTTGAATTTTTGCATCTATTGTTAATACTACTTGTGAACCTTCTATTGCTTGACAAGTAACGTATTCACCAGTTGTTGTTCCATCAATAGACATATCTATTTGTTTAGTTCCATCTTGTCCTTTTAAATATTTTTCTAAAACATATTCTAAACCAGTTTTTCCTATATAATCATTTATGTCATAATTAGGATTGGCTTTGTATTCTTCTTCATTTATTTTACCAATATAACCTATTATGTGTGACGCTAATTTCCCATATTTATAATTTCTTATTGGCTGATATTCTACTGAGATACCTGCTAAACTTAACTTCTGTTCTTCAAATTCGGCAACACTTTTATCGCTTATATTATTTGAAATTGTATATGGTGTCATACTGCTATAACCTTGCTTTTCTATTCCATATCTCACACTTATAATTTTCCTTGCATCTTCATCTTGAAAACTTTCCAAATTATATTTTTTGGCAAATATATTAAAAACTTCTTCTGCTGATAAAGTATTGTCTATATTATTTTCATCAAGCCATTTTTCTACATTTGATATTTTATATTGATATGGTTCTATCGTAATTGGAAAATTATCTATATATTTATCACCATTTTTTTCTAAAATCTCAATCGTATGTAAGATTGTATTATTTAATGTAGTTTCATCAATTTTACTTTTATACAAATTTACAGAATAGCTATAAGTATTTCCTGCAATAAGAATCCCATTTCTATCTACAATATTTCCTCTTGCTGCTTTAATTGTTGTTTCTCTTGTCAATCTTGAATTAGCTTGCTCTAAATATTCATTGCCATGTACAATTTGCAAATTAAAAAGTTGTACAATTATTATAATTCCTATTATATAAGTAAAAATAATTAGTATATTATATCTAACATTCTTTTTGCTTGTTTTCATCTTTCTTCCTTCTTTAAATGTATTTTATATAATTAGTTTCATCTTCGAGCATCATTTTTAGTTTTTCGCCAATTTTATTTAAAACAGGATATATTATAATTATTATCAAATCATTAAATATAATCTCAATTAATAATATCCTTATAAATATTATTAATTGAACTTCTGCTTCACTTAAAATAATTTCTAATGCATAATATACGCTTTCTCCTATAAATGTTAATAAGCTTGCTATAATGATAAATGTAAATTTATGCTCTATTGAAAAGTTTTTTGCTAAAATTCCTGCAAGTAAACCTGCTGCTCCTAATGATATTGCATTTATTCCAATTATTTGAGATGAAAATAAATCTAGAATTAAACCCAATAAAATACCAAATGTTAATCCATATTCTTTCCCTAAAAATAGCCCTAAGAATATTACAAATATCATAAACAAATTTGGTTTTATGCTATAAATATTAAACCAAGAAAAAAAATTGGATTGTAAAAAATATATACTTAAAAAAATTATCACTATACCTAAAACTGATATTATCTTTTTCATTTTCTATTTTATTTTTTCCTTTTCGGTAATTATTATAACAATTTTATTCGTATTTTACAATATTTTTGTAATATTTTCGTAATATAATTTTAATATTTTTGAAATACTGTTTTAGTTTTTTTGTTATATAATAATTATTATACAAATGATAACTAAAGGAGTATTTATGAATAATAATTCTTTATTAAAAAAAGAAGGAATTACAAACATAAAAAAATTAAATAGAAAAGATGTAACTGCTATCTCTAGGGATGTTGCTATCAAATTATGCTTAGCATTTCCAGATTATAACTTAAATCGATCATATCTTTTTGATGTAATATCTACTATAAATATGTATACAGCATCTATTCCAAATGATAATTCTGGTGCGAAATACATAATTGATACTAATTCTATTTATTTTAATAATACTGTTCCTTTTGAAGATTTACCTGGTATTGCTATGCATGAATGTATTCATTTTTTGCAAATGCAAAATGTTAATAATTGTATATCTAATAATATTGCTTTAAATGAAGCTGCCGTACAGCTTATGGCTGCTGAAGCAAATATGAATACTTATCAAACAGAAAAACTTTTTGGATTAAGCATCAAAACAAATACCCCAGATTATTATCCATTAGAATGTGCTATTGTAAAACAATTAACTTATTTTACTGGAGATTATCCACTATACGCTAGTACATTAAACAATAATGATATTTTTAAAAAAACTTTTATTAACAAGTTTAATAAAAGAATTTATAATTATATAGTTAAAAATTTAGACAAGTTATTATCTTTAGAAAATGATCTTCATGCTTATAGTGTCGAATTATCCAATGCAACAAAAGAATATAATATAAAAGCTTTAAATGCTATTATATCTTCTCAAAAAGAAGATATTGCTAATTTATTTATTAAAATACAAAATTACATTATAAAAAATTGTTTTTGTATTGAATTTAACAATATTACAGATGAATATACTTTATATGATTTTAAAAAATCATTATATTATTTTAAAGATGTAATTGCTTATTATGATAATTATACTTATTACAATGAATTTTATTGTGATATGATGAATGCCTTGGAAAACAAAAAGAACCAATTAGAAAAATTAAAAACTACAAATAGTGTAGCTACTAGTCCTACCTCTTTAATTATAATAGACAAAAAGAAGCCAAGCTTGTTGTTAATATACAAAACAATAAGAAAACTTAAAAAATTAATAGGTATGAATGTTGTGGAAAATAGATAAAATCATCATCTAGTATAACTTTAGATGATGATTTTTAAATAATAAAGAAGAGCGATTTTTATAATCGCTCTTTTTTATTATTTTCTATTTATATATTTCTATATTTTCTTATACCTGCAAGTGAAAGTACTGCTATTGTTGCAACTACAATTATTAAAGCAATATTAGTTGTTATACCTGTTTGTGGTAATGTTCCTGACTCATTTACTGTTATTTTTTGTTCAGCAGTTTTTGTTATTGTTCCTTCTTTATATGTTATAGTAACTACTGTATCTGTTTCTTTTAGTTCTGTAATTGGAGCATATGTGTAATCTGTTACTTTTACTGTTTTACCATCATCATATGTTGCTGTTACTTCCATTCCAGTAGGATCAAATTTCTCTCCTATTTTATAAGCAATTTTAGTAGGTTTTTTTGTAATTTCTATTTTAGTTAATTTTGCCTCTGGAATATTTGATAAACCTATTTGTAAAGGAACTTCACTATCAGATATTTGTACTAGACTTCCTCCTGATTCACTAACGTTGGTATTTGTAAACTTTATTGTTGTACTTGTATTTGAAACGCTTTCTTTTACTTTAAATTTGATTATTGCTAATTCTGTGTCTTCTTTTATTCCATTTGATGTTGTAAAACTTAATTCATGAGTAGAATCATTATCATTATAAATTTTTAATAGAGATGATGTAATGTCTCCATCTGTTATTTCTTCAAAAATATTTGTATCATATTTAATTGTAGTAGTAATATTAGTTATTCCATTTCCTGTTAAATTTGAAATATTTTTTAATGATAGTGTAATTAAAACTTCTTCTCCTGCTTTTAAGTTTTGTTTATCTGCTGTTGCTGTTAAGGTTGCTGTTAAATTTCCTTCTGCAGCAAATGATGCTATTGAAACACTTAATAATAGCATAAATACCATACTTATTAAAACTAATTTTTTCTTCATTTTCATTTTTCACTTTTCCTTTCGTTAAATATCTATTTTGATATTAACATATATTTTAATTATATGCAATACTTTTTTTGTATTTTTTTGTCTTATTTGTTACAGTTCAGACTAGTTAATATATAATCCTCTCCAGCTTGCTGTCAGTTGGACATTTTCTTTTCTTAGGCTAAAGTACGAAAAGAAAAGTGCAATCGACACGTGGAGCTACTAATTTGAAAATTTTGGTTTGAACTTTAACTCTTATTTTGGAATTTTTGTAAGATCTTTCCAAAATAATATTTTTTTATCTTCATCTCTTAACAATGCAGCTGGGTGGAATGTTGGTAAATATATTCTTCCGTCTTTTTCAATAATAGTCCCTCTTATTTTTGTTATAGAATATTCTTCTCCTAAAATTTCTTTTGTTGCAACACTTCCTAATAATATTATTATTTCTGGATTTACTAATTTTATTTGAGATTTTAAAAATTTTTTGCAAGCATTCATTTCGTCTATTTCTGGATTTCTATTCCCCGGTGGTCTACACTTTACAACATTTGCTATATATACTTCTTCTCTTTTTATACCAATTCCTTTAAAAGCTTGGTCCATTAATTTGCCAGCTCTTCCAACAAATGGTCTTCCTTGAATATCTTCATCTGCTCCAGGACCTTCTCCTATAAACATTATTTTCGCATTTTTATTTCCTTCACCTATAACAACTTTATTTCTGTTTTGGCATAATTTGCAATCTTTGCAAATTCTAATGCTATTTTCTAATTGTTCCCAATTTTCAAACAACTTTTCTTCCATTTTATATTTTCCTTATTTATTATTTTTTATTTCTTCTAAAAGTTCCGCTACATACTTTGGTACATATTCATCTATAGACATGTTATTACTATATAGTTCCATTACTACACTTGATGATAGATATCCAAAATCTCCTGCTCTAAAATAGCAAGTATCTAATCCTAAAACTTTCTCATTCATCATTGCTATATTTTCTTCATATTGATAATCTGTGCCATTTCTTAATCCTCTTATTAAAATATTTGCATTATATTTTTTAGCAGCATCAACAGTTAATCCATTATATAAAATAACTTCTACATTATTTAAATTCAATTCTTTAATCGTTTTTTTTATTGCTTCCACCATTTTTTGTTTGTCCACTCTTGGCATTTTATCTGAATTGTATCCTACTCCTATTATTACTTTTTCAAAACATTCCGCAGTTTTTTTAACAATTTGCAAATGCCCATTTGTAAATGGATCAAATGATCCTGCATAGAATCCTATATTTCCCATTTTAATCATACCTCCTCGTATAAACTATTTAATAGCTCTTTTTTTGTTTTATTTTCTATATATTTATATGAATTTTCATTTGTGTCAAATGCACAAATTGTTTTATAACTACAATATTTGCACGCTTCAGTTTTTGTTTTTTTATCATATATTGGTCTAATATCAATATTTCCATTTAATATTTCATTTGCGATTTCTTCTATTATTTTTCTTATTTTTACTCTCAGTTTACTAAATTCATCTTTTGTAATAACACTTGATTTTACATCACTTATTGTTTCATCTTTACCAAGATATACTGGAATAATGCTAGATGAGCCTTGTTCTAAAGTTTTGTCCATCATTTTAATTACTTTTACATCAGCAAGAACTAAACCTTTCATTCTGAATTCCTGTTTTATTTTAAGTTCAATTTCTTCTTCTGTCAAGTTTTTACCACTATTTATAATTGGCTCTATTAGGTTAAAATATAGCACACCAGCAGGCATTTTTTGTTGCTTTTCAGCAATAATATCCATATATGTTAAAAGCTGTATTTGTATTCCGTGAAAAAACATCATTTAAATTAATATTTTTGCTAGATGATTTATAATCTATTACTCGTAGAAAATCTCCATCATTTGATATATCTACTCTATCAATTTTTCCTGTAATTTCTACATTATTTATGGTTTTAGAAAATTCTACTTCATTTGCCAAAACTGTAAAATCACTGTTTTGTATTTGATAAACTATATAACCTAAACTTTTATTTATTATTCTTTTTAATCTGTTAGTTAAAGCAATAAATTTTTTATTACTTGTAAACAGATAATTTTTTCTTAAAGAAAGCTTATCTAAGATAATTTCATCTACTAATTTTGATATTTCTTCTTCTGTTATTTTTTTCACATCTTCTGCTCTTCTAAAAAACTCTTCTATTACTTCGTGCATAAAGCTTCCTGTGTCTATTGCTCTTACTTTAAATTCTTCTTTTTCTTGTAATTTTAATCCATATTTTAGGTGATATTGGAATGGGCATCTTCTATATGTTTCTAACTTAGAAATACTTGTTTTTAAAGTTTTACCGTATAATTTTTCTATGTTTTCTTTTGATATTTTTTCTGGAGTTTTTAAATACTTTAGTTCTATCATTGCTTTTTCTAAGATATTACTCCATTTAGGATCTGTTTTATACCAATTATACACTTCATACCAAATATCATCTATTTGCTCACCATTTTTTAATTTTTGTAATTCAAACAATAACTCCTGAAAAGTAGCCTGTTTTGATGTTATTTCTGGTTCGCTATTTAAAATAGTACTTTCTTCCTTTAAATTTGGGAAAATTCTTTTAATCTTGGTAATTAGTATTGATTGTCTTAAAGTAGCACCATCTTTATCAGTAGAAGTATACATCAAATATAGTTTTTCTTTTGCAGTAGTAAGTGCCTTGTAAATATTAAATTGGTCTTCATATGTTAGCTCTAAACTTCCTTTTGCAATTTCTTTTCCAAGACTTTTTAAGGTCTCTCTATCATCATCATTTAAAAAACCTTCTATTTTATTGATTCTTGGAAAGTTCCCATCATTTACTCCTAAAATAAAAGCTATTTTTATTTCATGACTCCTTGACCTCTCGATATCTCCTAATATCACCTGGTCAATTACTTCTGGAATATTTCCTAATTCTTTATATGATAATCCAATTTTCAGAATTTCTCTATACTTTTCAAAAGACATCTTTTGGTCTTCAAAAATATATATAATCTCATCTAAAACTTCTATCAAATTTTCTAGACTAGCTTTGCAATTTTTGCTAAGTAAAATATTACCGCTTTCTTCATATTTTTTGATTTTTTCTTCTATTTGAGTGTAAATATCATTTTTATCTAAAAAAGAATATATTGCTTTACTTATATTAGTTGCTGTTTTTTGACCTTCTAGTTTAGCTTTTAAATCTAATATTGGTAATACAATTTTTTCTCTTAATTCATTAAAATTTTCCTCTTCATATTCCCAATCTTCTTTATACCATTTGCTTCCTTGTATTCCCCATTTAATAACATAGTTTTCTAATTTATAAATATCATCTTCATCAATTTTTAAAAATCCTGATTTTATATAGCTTATTACTGCTTCTTGTGACCAATTTTTCGCAAGAATTTCTAATAAAGCTAATATATATTTTATAAATTGACTTCTTGCTAAATCTTCTTTATTATCTATAAATACAGGTATACCGTTATTGCCAAGTATAGCTTTGACTTTACTTTGGACTTCATCAATATTTCTTGCAATTATTGCTATGTCGCTGTATTTATACCCTTCATCTCTTACTAATTTTATAATATTTTTTGCGACATATTCTATCTCTTCATACGGATTAAGAGTGAGTATTGTTTTAATGTTTTTTACTTCCCCAGCATATTTTGCATAAGTAGGTGCATATAAATTTTGTTCTAAATGCTTTATCTCTGGGTTTTTCAATTTATATTGTTTATTTAAGTAAATTGGTTTTTCTACTTCTACTCCACATTCTGTAGCAATATCTATTAATTCTTCTACTGCAGATTTATTAAAATAAAAAATGTCAGTTTTATTTTTTTCATTTAATTCATCAAGACATATTGCTAATCTTACTTTTCTTGCCTTTTTTAAAAGTTTTGCAATTACTTGGTATTCTTGCTTAGTAAAACCTGAAAATTCATCAATATAAATATCGGAATTGTCAAACATTGTACTTGATTCTAAACTAGTTGCTAATTTGCTTATTTTATCTTCTTCATCTAAAAATTTTTCTTGTATACACTTTTCATATTCTGAATAAATTATATTTACATCCTGTAATTTAGCCTTTAAAAGTGGTTTGTCAACACTTTCTATTAATCCTTCTATATCTTGATATTTAATAACATTTTTCTTAAAATCTTTTATGGTTTGTATTCCTAAATCAATGTTATTAGATGAATTTTTTATGTATTGTAATTTGTCTTTTTGTTTGTCTAAAATTGAATACATTATCATGGCTTTACCAGATTTACTTAAAAGGCTTTTCGTTCTCCCTGCTACTTCTGTTTGAACTCTTTCTGCCATTCTTTTAAAAGTAATTACTTCAGCATTTATTATGCTATTTTCTTGAAGTTCTGCCATTAACTTTTTTTCCTCAGAATATGAAAATTGTTCTGGTATAATAATATATTGCTTTACTTCTGAATGTAAATTGTTTTTTACTTGTTCTAAAATCACAGTGCTCTTTCCTGTTCCAGCCCTTCCATATATTAATTGCAAACTCATTTTATTCCTTTCTATGCACCTTGCTCTCTTCTCCAATAAAACAAATATTGTTGTGCTAATCCTGCTAAATCTCCATACTTTTCTTTTGCAAGATGCTCTAACTCTTTTTTATTTACTTTTTCTTCATCTATATTTTTAATATAGAGCTCATTCATTACCCTACGAACCCATACATCTATTGGAAAAACCTCGTATCTTTTTAATGCAAATAACATAATACAATCAGCAACTTTGGGCCCTACCCCTGGTAATTCTAATAATTTTTCTCTTACTATATCTGTTGGTTCATTTTCTAATTCATATAAATTTATTTTGTTTTTTAAAACCATTTTTGTAGTTTCATAAACTCTTTTATCTCTAAACCCCATTCCTAATTTTCTTAAATCTTCTACTGAAGCTTTTCCTAATTGCTCTGGAGTCGGGAATAAATAGTATGTTCTATTTTCAAATATTATTTTTTCTCCATATGTACTAGACATTTTCTCTATAATAGCTTTAATTCTTGGTATGTTGTTATTTGCAGATATTATAAACGATATTAACATTTCCCAAATATCTTGATGCAAAATTCTTATTCCATACCCATATTTGATACTATTTTTCATATTGTCATCTATCACAGATAACTTATTTTTGATTTTATCATAGTCATTTTCTAAATCAAAATAATCTAAAACAACATTTTTTAAATTTTCTTTACAAACTCCTGTAATTATAATTTTATCATTTTGTTCTTTTGCTTTCAGAACTCCATTATTTATTACTCCTACATAGCTTCCATCCAAATCTTTATTCCATCTAAAGCATTGTCCACATTCAAAAATGTGCTTTAAATTAAAATTGTCTTTCCCTTCTATTATATATTTTTCTTTCATTTTTATAATCAGTCCTCAATTACATACTAATTTGGAAAAGCATTATTTTTTAAGCCTTACCTCGTAAATATTTTATCATATTTTGTAGCATTTTGTATATGTTTTATTGACATTTATTTTGCTTTATAATAAGATATCCTAAAGAAATAAATATTTCTTGGGAGGAAGTATGGAAGATAATTCTAATTTACAAAAAAATATAAAAAAATTTCCAATATATAAAATGTTTGCATGGGATTTACTTTTTTATTATGCTATTATCTTCTTGTTTTTAGTAAAAGCAAAAGGTCTTACTACATCCCAAATTCTTTTTGCAGATGCATTTTACCCATTGGCTAGATTTCTTTTTCAAATTTTCTGTATAAGAATTATTGATAGATTAGGAAGTAAAAACTCTCTATTATTTGGTAATATTTGTATAAATATTGCAGTTCTTATAATTATTCTATGCAAAGGCGTTCCTCGGGCTAATTTTTTCTAATATATTATTTGCAATTGGTTATAATCTAAAAGAAATTTCTGAACCAGTATTATTAAATAGTTCAATACAAGATAAAGAAAAAAGGAGAGACGTCTTTTCTAAAGCAGAAGGAATTGCTAATTCTAGATTTTACTTTTTTGATGCAATTTGTTCTATTACTGCCGGTTTTTTATTTGTATTTAATAACTACCTTCCTATGATACTTTGTTTAATATTTTCTACTATTGGAACAGCCATATCATTTACATTTGAAAAGATTTCTAATAGTGGTATAAAGCAAAGAACTCCAACAATAAGTTTTGTTAAAAATTTAAATTATACCTTTAAACATATTTTTAAATCTAATAGGTTAAAAGCTTTGATATTATATGCATCTTTTTTTGCATCACTACTATCTGTTTTTAGGACTTTTATGAATAGCTTACTTGTTAGTCTTTATGTACCTGAAATGTTTTTTGGATTTATAAATGCTGGCATTCAAATTGTTTCTGCTTTTTCATCAAGAAATCAAAACTTCTTCCACAAAAAATTAAAGAATCGCACTTTAACATTTTTTGCGATTCCTCTTTCTTCATTAATTTTGCTAGTTGGGCTATGCGTAATTGCAAAGCTCCCAATATTTCTAACAGGTATTGTTGTCTTTTGCATGATATTCTTCTATGCCCTTGTAAAAGGACCTTATTATACCCTAATAAAAAGATATCTTAATAGCTTTGTACCTGCCTCAACTACCTCTAAAGTATATGCAGCAAATACTATGATTGATAGTGTTTTTAGAAGTCTAACATATTTTTCTGCGTCTTTTCTTTTAAAAATAACTACTACTCCTTATGCATATATTGTTCTAGGAAGTGTATTTACAATTATTTTTATTATTGTTTTAGATTATATGAAAACCAGAGTAGGTTTAGCTCCAGAAGAATACAAACCATCTGATATCCAAATAGATATTAAATAGCTTTGCTAGCCTCATACGCTTCTCTTACTGCATGTGCAAGCTGTGCACTACAAGAAGTTGGCTTATTTCCACATCTTATATCTGAAAACAATTCTTCTATTTCTTCTACGGTTTTTCCATCTACAACTTTAGCAATTGCTTTTAAATTTCCTGGGCAACCACCGAAAAATTCAATATTTGTTATTACATTTCCATTTATATCAAAACTTATCTCTTGAGAACAAACTCCTCTTGTTCTATATTTATATCTCATAAAAATCATCTCCCTATATCTAATTATAATTATTCCAAAAGATCTTGTCAATATACATCGCATTCTTGACTACACCTATTGTTTGTAATATAATTGCATAGTAAAAGTTGTATTTAAATCGGAGGTTGTTATGGAAAATTTACTCGCAATATCACCTGTAGATGGTAGATATTATGAAACTACAAAGGAGCTATCTAATTATTTTTCTGAATATGCTTTAATAAAATATAGAATAATTGTTGAAATAAAATGGCTTATCAAGCTTTGTGATGCTATTAATAAACCACTTACACAAAAAGAAATAAATGAACTTAACTTTATTATTTCTTCTTTTAACATTGATGAAGCAAAAAAGGTAAAGGAGATTGAAGAAATAACTAAGCACGATGTTAAAGCTATTGAATATTATTTAAGAGGTAAATTTGAAGATTTACATCTTTCCAATTACTCAAATTTAATACATTTTGCATGTACATCTGAAGATATAAATAATTTAGCATATAACCTTATGCTAAAAGATGGATTAAATAATGTATTTATTCCAGCAGCAAATGACCTTGTTAACTCTGTAAAAGCCCAAGCAATTGCTCTTAAATGTGTTCCTATGTTAGGACATACACACGGTCAACCTGCGACTCCAACTACAGTTGGGAAAGAACTTGCAGTATTTGTATATAGATGGCAAACTATTTTAAGTTCATTAAAAAGTATTAAACTTCGTGGTAAGTTTAGTGGTGCTGTTGGTAATTTTAATGCACACATTGTAGCTTTCCCTAATTTAAATTGGATAGAAATTTGTAAAAGTTTTGTAGAAGATTTAGGTTTAGATTTTAATCCTCTAACTACTCAAATAGAATCTCATGATGTTTTTGCTATAATTTTTGGATTTATTAAATCTTTTAATAATGTTACTATGGATTTTAATAGTGATATGTGGATTTATATTAGTATGAATTATTTTAAACAAAAAGTCGTTAAAACCGAAGTGGGGTCTTCTGTTATGCCACACAAAGTTAACCCTATCAATCATGAGAATTCAATGGCAAATATTAGAATAGCAAATAGCGTTCTATCTGCTTTGGCAGATAATTTACCTGTTTCAAGAATGCAAAGAGATTTATCTGATTCCTCTACTTTAAGAAATATTGGTGTAGGATTTGCACATTCAATTGTTTCTATTTCGCAATCAAAAGTTGGTTTTGAAAAAATGATAGTTAATGAAGAGGTTTTATTAGAAGATTTAAATAAAAATATTGCAGTGCTTGCAGAACCAATTCAAACAATTCTTAGAAAAAATGGTTATATTAATGCCTATGAAATGCTTAAAGAATTAACTAGAGGAAAAGATATTACAATTTCTGATATTCATGAGTTTATTGAAAATTTAGACATCCCAGATGAAGATAAATCTAATTTATTAAATCTTTTACCTGAAAATTATACAGGACTAGCAAGTCAATTAGTAGATTTTATTTGTTAAAGAATGGCGTTATTTTTCCTATTTAACAACAAAAATGGGTGGATATTTAAATCCCCCATTTTTAATGATAAATTATCTAATTTTTCTTGCTTCTAAATAATATCTTTTATCATAGCTGTGTCCCATTGAGAAAGTCTTTCTTGGTAATGCTCCATCTAAAATTACTGTTTTAAACAAATCTGTTTTTTCCATTCTTTCTAATAAGAATCCTATGTTGCCTTCTTCACTTCCTAATGCCCTTGTTACATCGTCTCCATGTATATAGTCTACTTTTCCACCATAATTTTTAATATATTCATCTATAAATTTTTGAAGTGAACCTACTGGTAAGTTTGATGTAGGATTTGTAATATATATTGTTTCTTCTTTTCCTTTATATACATATACTATTTTTTGACCAGAACCGGCTTCTCTTGATATGTTATAGTATTTTTCTAATTCTTCTATCATTTTTTCTGGTTTTACACCGAAAACTACTCTATGGATTGGTTCAAACTCTAATGCATCACTATGTAAATTCACAATTTCAACTAATGCATATCTTGCTGGATGATTTTCGTATTCTTCTTTTGACATTGTTTTCTTTAGGTTTTCATAGCATGCTTTTGCTGTCGCAAGTGAGTGATTTCCATCTCCAACTGAGAATAGTAAAACACCTTTTCCTTGAACATCATATTTCTTTTCGAAATTATCTTTATCTGCTAATTTTTCCATTTTTGTAAATATTCCATCTATTAATTCGTCTGGAACTTTATATCCTTTTACATGTCCTCCATTTTGCATTAAATCGAAATCATATACAACATCTTTTTCTTCTACTTTATTTGTTAAATCTTCTATTATTTCTTTTTTCTCATCATCTATTAAAAGCATAACATGTGGAAGCTCTAATTCTGCATTTTCTCTTACTTTTACTCTTGGAGGGATTCTCTCTAAAACTGTTCCTTCTGTTGCTCTAATTAATGTTTGAGAACCTTTTTCATAAGAATAATCTTCTAAATCTACTTTCCCAATAAGTCCTTTTCTTACTTTCCCATCTGCTCCAGTTCTTTCTAGGTATATTAATGAATCTTCTAGTACTTTAAAAAATCCATCATTTAATAATTTTTTCATTTCTTGATTGATTTTTGTAATTCTTTCTGAAACATTTTCTTTTTCTAAATATATCTCTGGTAATGTTATCTTTAAAGTTGAAGGTTCGTCTCCGACAATTTTTTCAACCTCTTCCCAATATTTTGGTTCTGATGTATATTGATCACATGCTACAACTGCCCATTTTGTCATATCTGCATTTTTTGGTAATAAAATATCCGCTTTTTTTAATGGTATACTCATTTTTATCCTCCTTTTAAATTTTTCTTATTTAATTTTACAACATTTACGGTATTTGTCAAGTATTTACTGTTAATGTAGGCTTAAGATTTTTGACAGTCTACATTGGCGAATTTTAAGCTCCTTTTGCAAGCATTGCTTCTTCTATTTGGTCTACTTTTTTTAATATTGATGTAAAAAATGGCTGTAAAATAACATTTAACTTTGTTATTTTTATTTTATATCCTTTTGTTTTAAGTGCATCAAGAATTCCTCTTAGTTCATGTTTTAAAATTGGAATAAATGCTACTGCAATGCATACAATAAGTCCAATACTTTTAGGTTCAACATTAAAAAGCTTCATAAATACAAATATTTTTTCTACTACATTTGCTAAATCCATATATGTGAAATTTCGTGAAAATATGTATGTAGTATTACATACGAAAATTAGCCTTATACCTATCATTAGTCCAACTGATAAATTTATGATTAGTGAGTTTATAATTGTTGTAATTAAAATTATAAAACCAAAATCTAATATATTATACAAAGCTTTTTTTAGATTTATTTTTAATACCACCATAAATATCATATTTGCTATAAAGATTATCATTAAACCTTTTCTAAGATTAAATATAAGTATCGTATATGATATAAATATTATAAATTCTAATAGTTTTTTCAATCGTCTTTCCTTTCTAACATTTCAATAATTTTTTGACTAATTTCTTCAATTGTTAATTTATCTAAATTTAAATGTATTCCGGTTTTTATTTAAATTATCTACAATTTCTAATATATCTGGCAAGTTAATATTATGTTTTTTAAGTAGTGGTATTTTATCTATAATATCTTTTGCCAATATTTCTTCTACTATGCTTTTATTTTCTATTAATATAATTCTGTCTGCAAGTAGCATTTCATTTGCTATATTTGTTGTATAAATTATAGTATATCCTTCTTGTTTTAAGTTTTTTATAATGTTATATATCTCTTCTTTGCCTTTAGTATCTAGCATCGCTGTTGATTCATCTAGAACTATATATTTCGTGTTTATTGCCAAAATACTAGCAATAGTAATTCTTTGCTTTTGCCCTAATGATAATGTAAAAGTTTGGTTTTCTATATAATCTGACATTTGCACCTTTTTTAGTGCTTTTTCAATTCTTATTTTTTCATTATCTAA
>SFKP01000014.1 GCA_004553715.1 Clostridiales bacterium | reverse complement strand
CCCTTGCTGCTTTTCCTGCATAATCAAATAACCCACCCTTTGTTGATATTCTTATTGTCACTACTACTAATATTAACATTACTATTATTGTAATTACTAGAGCAATTAGTGTTATACCTTTGTTTTTCTTCATTTAAATCATCCTTTCTTCTTTTGATTTCGAAATCATTTTACAATATATGTTTGTAGAAAGTCAAGGTTTTTTGTAAATATTTGTAAATATTTAGTTGCAGTTTAGACTAATTAATATATAATCCGCTCCATCTTGCTGTCGGTTGGACATTTTCTTTTTGTGCTTTAAGCCTAAGAAAAGAAAATGTCCAACCGACACGTGGAGCTACTAATTTGAAAATTGGGGTCTTAACATTAACAATATTTATACAAGGGGACACGTTAGGGCACGGGGACTTAAGTTTTTGCCTAGTGTTTTTTTGGCATTATTTTGAAAAAAAGCCCATCCTTTTGTTCACTTTTTGGCAAACATGTGCCAAAATTCCCCGTCCCTTTTGGCACTTTGACAGCATTGATTGTGTCATACATTTTTTTTTTCATTTTGCTTATTTTGTTTAGTCTTATCACTAACCACCATAAATATGCAATGATAAAAATTATTGCTATGTTTTTTAAATATAAAATCCCTATGCTTGCTATTATAGTAAGTATTATAATGCTTATATTTGAAATTTTTAATATGTATTTTATTACTCTTTCTTGTTTTAATTTCATACTTAATATTGCATTTATTATTCTTCCCCCATCTAATGGATAAATTGGCAGTAAATTAAATATTGCAATTAGAATATTGGCATATATTATCTCTACTTGCCATTCAAATAACCATCCAACTATAGCTATTATAATATTTACAACAGGTCCCGCTATTGCAATAAACATTTTTTTTGTTTGAGTTTGCTTTTTTGTTTTATATGTTTCAAAAAGTATGCTTACTCCAAATGGCATAATTTTTAATGATTTCGGCTTTAACCCCAGTAGCAATCCCATATATAGATGTCCTAATTCGTGTATGAACGCAAAAAGCATTAAATATGCATATATTTTAATTTGATTTGTAATTAAAAAAATTATTATGAATATAAAAATCTTTAAATTAATTTTAATTTGCAATTTTTAAACACATCCTAAAAACTTAATATTAAATCAGGGTCTACATATCTGTCCTCTACAATTATCTCAAAGTGTAGGTGTGGTCCTGTTGAGTTCCCTGTACTTCCTACTTCGGCAATTGTTTGACCTTGAGATATATAATCTCCTTCTTTTATATATAAATCATTACAATGTGCATATAAAGTACTAATACTGCCATTTACTATTTTTATATGTTTTCCATATCCTCCTTCAGTAGATACTACGCTTGCTACTCCATCTATTGCAGCAATGATTGTAGTACCGGTATTGGCTGCAATATCAATACCAGTATGAGAATATGGCTGTACATCTTCTCTTAATCCAAACCTAGATGTAATTACACCTGTTAAAGGTTTTATGATTGAAATATTTTTCTTTATATATTCTGCATCTTGTTCCATTTGGCTTAATGGTTCTTGACTTTCTTCCAAAGAACTTCCTTCTTCTACTAATTCTACTTCTTCTAATCCTCCACCGACACTTTCTACTATATTTGGATTTTCAATTATTTCTTTAGCATCACTTCTCGTTTTTTTATTTTGAAGTCCTTCTATCATTGATTGTAAGCCTGTTTCTTCATATAACTTCTGAAAATCTATATTATATGATAAAACATAATTTATATTTTGCTTGACTGTTTCTGAGCATTTTTCATTATTCAAAGCAATGAATATACTTGTAAATACACAGGCTGCTATAAATGCCTGTATAGTAACTTTTTTTACAATTTTATGTTTTGATGTTGATACTATATCTTGCTTTATAGCTGAATTATTTAATACTTGATTATGTCTTCTATAATATATTTCTTCTGCTCTTCTTATTCTATCTTCTACAGTTATTGCCTTCTCCATACCATTCACCTCTTTTTTAACTATATTCCATAGAAAAAGATTTTAGTACAACTTTTTAAATTAGTCTTGTAATAGTTGTTAACGTTGTTATAATGCCTAATATAAAGGTTAATGCTTTTAGTCTTTTATATTTTAATTCGATTTTATCTATTCTCATACTTTTTAATCTTTTTTCGTTTTCTATGTCTGATAAGTAATTGCTAATAATCATTTCCGCTTCTTTTATCATATAATCTTTTGCACCAAATTTTGTGGTTACCTCTTTATCGTTTGTGCATTTTTCTGCATAATCTTCTACTTTTATTTTACTATTTGGCTTTAATATAACAAAAGCCTCATCTACAATATTTGATGGTAAATTTTTAAGTACAATCATGTTTTTCATTTTGTTTGCTTCCATTTTAATCTCATCCCTTTCTAATTAAAATTTTTTCCAAAATATGTGTTGTTATTCATTTTGTTTTTTGTTTTGCTATTATTATGTTGAAATCCTTATATTTTCTATATTTTTTTATTATATCTTGAGAAAAACCTGCTAATTCGTTAGAAATTACTACACTTGTGTAATTTTTATTTTTAAGCTCTTTTATTTTCTCATCCACTTTTTCTACATCTGATACTTCATATATAGGAAATCCCAATCTTTTCGCATAATTAAAACTACTACTGTCTTTATCTAATTTTAAATAAGATATCATAAAAATCACCACTATTATTTTGTGGTGATTTTTATACTTCTATTCAAAAAACTTTAATGTATCAATTGCAAAGTATCTTCCCCATTTATCCCTTCTAAATTGTAATATGTTTCTGGAACATCACCAACTATACCTGTTTCAACTAATAATATTTGATTTTCTATCTTCCTAGATATGCTCTCATACGGCATTATTATTTTTATTTCACAAATCAAATTAAGATATATTCTATATACAGTTTGGTTGATTCCTTTACTTTCAAATTCTGTTTTTATTTCAGTATCTATCGACCCTACAGGCATAACTTTTATGTTTATATTGGGGCCTGTTCCTGAAAGGATTTTAGTTCCACTTATTGCACCTATTGGCACTTTGATGTCTACTCTTCCCATTTCATCTAAAGCCTTTATAATATTATCACTTATTTCTGATGCTATGTTGTTAATAACTACAACATCTGTTTTTAGGATATTTACCTTATCATTTTGAATAACAGAAACTATGTCTTGATAATTATAATTTTCTAAGACCTTTGTAGTTTCTTCATTAATAATTTTAGTGGCATTTCCGGTTAGCAGTTTGTATACACAAATCCCTAAGCATCGGATCTATCGCTTTTTTTATAGTATATGCTGTAAGTACTGTAACAAGGAGCATAAGCATCATTCTAATTATCTTTTCCGTTTTTCTCATATATGGCTTTTGTATCTTTGGTATCTTAATTCTTCTTCTTGAATAAATTTTATCCATTGCAATTTACAAATTTAGGAATATATAATTGTTTACCTACAGAGATTTTATTTTCATTTTCAATTTCATTTACCCTAGCAATATCTTCTACTGTTGTTCTAAATTTTTTAGCAATTTTCCATAAAGTATCACCTTGTTTAACAAAATAGATCACCATACTATATGGATTTTTATTTGTGCATTCTTCTATATTAATGTCTTTAATTAAGCTTAATCTCTTGCTTTCCGTAACTAGCACTTCAAATTCTAGCATCATATTTATGTCTAATGCTCCGTTTTGAGTAATTATAAAATTATCATTGCTAACATTAATATTTGTTGTTTCTGATATATTGTCATTTATATAGTTAGAACTTATCTCAAAATTAAATGGAATAGTTATCTTTTTATTGTTCAATTTATTATCTTTTACATATAGTATCTCTACTCCAATTTCGCCTTCATAGCAAATAGTGCCATTTTCTATACTTTCTTTTTTAATTTCTGGTGTAATTTTTGATGAGCAAATCGTTGCATTATCCAGTTCTGGAATCTCCATATGTTCTTTAATTTTTGTTTCATCTTGAATAGTTTCTTGTCTTATAATTGTATTTACATTTGTTCCTTGAAAATTTGCATTATCAGAAACACTATATAAATCCTCCACTATGTCTATGTTTTTTAATTCAAATACTTTTATCGAAAACTCTATCTCTGCTTCTACATATATAGAATGTTCTTCTGAATTATTAGGCTTTACTATAATGTTATTTACAAAATCACTTAGATTATATTTGCAATCGTCATTAACATTTGGCATATCTACAAATCCCATTATTGGAATTCTTGCATTTACCGAATTTATTCTATCATCTTCAGTTAAATAAAGTATCTCTACATCTGCCTCTGCTTTAACAAGAACCTTATTGTAGCTATTTTTTACCTCTCTATTTACTAATTTAAAATTTACTTTCATTATTTCTGCAATATCATCTGTTTCATTTATTGAAAGTGTATCTTTTGCATTTGCTTTATTTGTGCCACTTCCTAACAGTGATAAAATTTGTTCATTCGTTTTTAATGCTTTAATATTTTCTATGGAATCTACATTATTTACAACTTCTAAGCTCATATTTTCATATAGATTAGTTTGTACCTCCACAAATGCTTTGATATTTATTTTCCTTCCATTTATAACATTTGCTTCAACGCCTTTTAGATTTATCGCAATATTTTCTATCATATTATCTTTATAATTTGGAAGATCTATTTTTTCTGAGAAGTTTACTACATTATTCAAACTTCTTGTACTTCCCTTCTCATCATCTGCTAAATAAATAATATATGTATTTATTTCTCCTTCTAATTTTAATTTTCCGTCTACAATTTCCTTTTTGCTTAAACAGATTATCCCAGATGTATTTATTATATTTAAAACATCAGGTTTAATATCATTTACAATCATATCGTTTTCAACTTGGAAAACTTCTTTTTTTCTGTCTGCCTCTTGATTTATACAAATTGACTCTTTATCTAATTCTACTACCATCTTCATCTTTCCTTTCTCGGCATATTTAAAGTAAACTTTAAATTCCTCATATATTTTTAAATTTAATATTATATTATATTTAGAACACAAAAAAAAATTCCTAAAATTTAGGAATTTTTTTGTTTCTAATTCTTATGATTTTACACCTAATGGCAAATATTCTTTACCATTGAAGAAAGAAACCTCTAGTTCTTTTGTTAATACATCCGTATATTTGTAACTAACATTAGGTTCCTGGCCGTCATACTTTACTAGAAAGATATCTCTATATGCATTTTCTATTGTAGCCTCCTGTTCGAAGAATTTATTTCTACCAAGAGTACCTTTAATGATTATCTTTTGTCCAATTTTTTCTCCAATTTCTGTTTTTAAATTAGAGATTTCACTTTTTTCAATCATATAATCACTCTTTCTATTTACTTTTGACAAGTATATCATCTTTATTTTTAAGTGTCAAAATATAAAATATTATGTCATTTTTTGTTCTCTTAGAAAGTCAATAGTTTTAGCTTTATTTGTATTTTGTGTGACAATTTTGTGACATTTTTGTTTCACTAAATCGACTTTTTTCTCATAATATATACCAAGCATAAAGTTTTTGAGGTGATTATAATTGAAAATAGCCAAAGGAGATATTGTTGCAAGAATATCTTATAACAAAGATATTCTTTTCGTCGTAGATAGAATTATAACCCCGTCTAATATAGCCATTCTAAAAGGTATTGATATTAGAATCGAAGCTGATGCCCCTCTTTATGATTTAAAAAAAATGGATAGGCAAATTGTAAAAGAATTCGAGAAAAATTTCGACTATCGTTTGGATACAAAAATCAAGCAAAGTAATAAAAAAGCATCTTTTTCAATATATACAGGCAAAATTTTGCATTTAGATGGTGACAAAAGGTATAGCGAAAAATCAATAAGGTATTATAGAAAACTTGGACTAAATGCAATCGTAAAAAACATACCTGAATATAATCAACCAAAAATGGTGCAAACATTATTAAATAAATATAACCCAGACATTTTAGTTGTTACAGGTCATGATGCAATGCTTAAAAATGGAGTGAATTTCAATAATATATACAATTATAGAAATTCTAGGTATTTTATAGACACAGTAAAAGAAGCTAGAAAATGGGCATATTCATCAGATAAACTTACTATTTTTGCACGGTGCGTGTCAAAGCTTTTATGAAGCAATAATGGAATCTGGCGCAGATTTTGCTTCATCTCCGGGTCGTATTTTAATCGATTTCATAGATCCATTAATAGTAGCTAATAAAATAGCAACTACTGATAGTAGAAATTTTATAACAGCTTATGAGATTTCTAAAGAAATAAAAGAAGGAGAACGCGGTATAAGTGGCATCGGAGCAAGAGGTAAAAAGAAAGCCAAAAAGCGGGTAGCATCCGCTTTTTGGTTTATATATTTAATGTTCAGACCAAAATTTTCAAATTAGTAGCTTCACGTGTCGGTTGCACTTTTCTTTTCGTGCTTTAGCCTAAGAAAAGAAAATGTCCAACCGACAGCAAGATAGAGTGGATTATAATATTAATTAGTCTGAACTGTAACTTTATATAAACATTTTTATTTTACAAATATTGTCTTTTTAGTTATTTTATGATATATTTAATAAATACTTTTATTGGAGGTCTATATTATGGATATTAAACAATTATTTTTAGAGACAGATAAATATATTGACAAAGAAATTACAATTGAAGGATTTGTTAAAACAGTTAGAGATTCCAAAACTTTTGGTTTTATTGAATTAAATGATGGAAGCTTTCTAAAAAATGTTCAAGTTGTTTTTGATGATTCTTTAGAAAACTTTACTGATATTGCCAAATTGCCTTTAAGCTCAACCATTTCGGTAACAGGCATTGTTGTAAAAACTGAAGCTGCAAAACAACCTTTTGAAATTAAAGCTACTAAAATTGAAATAGAATTTCTTTCTGATTTAGATTACCCTTTGCAAAAGAAAAGACATTCTTTTGAATATTTAAGAACAATTTCTCATCTTCGTCCAAGAACTAATACTTTTAATGCAGTATTTAGAGTTCGTTCAGTTTTATCATATGCAATACATAAATTTTTCCAAGAAAGAGGATTTGTTTATGTACATACACCAATTATTACTTCTAGCGATTGCGAAGGTGCTGGAGAAATGTTTAATGTTAGTACATTAGATGTAAATAATTTACCTCGAACAGAAGACGGAAAAGTAGATTATTCACAAGACTTTTTTGGGAAACCTGCTCATCTTACAGTAAGTGGTCAATTAAATGGTGAAACTTTTGCTTTAGCATTTAAGAAGATATATACTTTTGGTCCAACATTTAGATCTGAAAATTCAAATACTGTAAAACACGCTTCAGAATTTTGGATGATTGAGCCTGAAATCTGTTTTGCAGATATTAATGATGATATGGCACTTGCAGAAGATATGATTAAATATATTATTAAATATGTATTAGATAACTGCCCTGAAGAAATGGAATTCTTTAATAACTTTATAGATAAGAACTTATTAGATAAATTAAATCATGTTTTAAATTCTGATTTTGCTAGAATAACTTACACAGATGCAATAAAAGAATTAGAGAAGAATAATGATAACTTTGACTTTCCTGTCCATTGGGGGTCAGATCTCCAAACAGAACATGAAAGATATCTTTGTGAAGTTCTATTTAAAAAACCAGTTTTTGTTATCGACTACCCATCAGAAATAAAAGCTTTCTATATGAAGCAAAATCCAGATGGCAAAACTGTTGCTGCAATGGACTTACTTGCACCAGGTATTGGAGAAATAATTGGTGGTAGTCAAAGAGAAGATAATTTAGATTTATTAAAACAAAAAATAAAAAATTTAGGAATGAATGAAAAAGATTATTGGTGGTACTTAGACTTAAGGAAATACGGTAGTGTACGCCATGCCGGATTTGGTTTAGGTTTTGAAAGAATGATGATGTATTTAACAGGTATGCAAAATATTCGTGATGTTATACCATTTGCAAGAACACCAAAAAATTGTGATTTTTAAGATATACAATAAAAGAATATCATAGATAGCAATATTTGTAGTGTTTGTAATTCTAATCTTCTTCATTCTTATAGAGTAGAAAAAGAAGGTTTTAAATTAGATTCTGCAATTATAAGTTTAAAAAAATAGTTTATTTAATAATAAACTATTTTTTTAAATTTTGATTTTATATAATTTTCTAATTTAGTCATAAATTCTTTGTCCTTTATTTCTTTATTTGCAACCATTTCTAAACCTTTTTCCCAGCTTGCAGTTAGTTTTGGGTTAAGCATATCTGGCATAGAGGAATTTACAACATCAAATATAATTTCTCCTTTTTTCGTTGGGGTAATTATTTGTGTCTTCGCATTTATGTCTATATAGTGTATCTTTTCTAACTTTTTAATTATTTCTGCTCTCGTAGCACTTGTTCCAATGCCTACACCTTTTATTTGCTCTCTTAAAGCTTCATCTTCTATCAATTTTCCGGCATTTTCCATTGCTAGAATAATTGAACCTGAGTTATATCTTGTAGGTGGGACAGTTTCTGCCTCTTTTATTATTATCTCTTTTGGAGTTATAATCTGTCCTTTTCTCAAAGTTTTTAAAATCTCTTTGGCAGGTTCTGCTGAATCTTCTTGTTTTAACACCTCTAAATACCCTTTGTTTAAGCAAATTTTTTCATTTGCATTAAAGGTTTCTTCATCTATTTTTAAAGTAACTGCCACCTTGCTAAATTCTGCTGGTGGAAAAAATATTGCTAAAAATCTTTTTACAATGAGTTTATATATATTTTTTTGTAAATCTGGCAATTTATCAAGGTTTTCTAGTCCTTGTCCTGTTGGAATAATTGCATAGTGGTCTGTTATTTTGCTATCATTTACATATTTGGTTTTTATAAGATTTGTAGAATATTTTTCTGCAATCATTTTTGAAATATAACCTTGTATCTCTACATCTTTATAGTTTTTAGATAATCCATTTAAATTTTTACTAATTTCTTTGGCAACTGCAGTAGATAGCACTCTTGCATCTGTTCTTGGATATGTTACTAACTTCTTTTCATATAAACTTTGTATTATCTCTAATGTCTCATCTGGCTTTATTTTAAACCTTTTTGTACATTCATTTTGTATTTCTGCTAGATTAAATAAAAGAGGTGCATTTTCTTTTTGTTTTGTCTTTTTTACTTCTTCTACAGTTGCATCTTTTTCTTTTAAATAAGCTATTACCTCTTCTGCCTTTTCTTTATTTTTAAAACCTACATCATTATATAAATCTATATCACTATATAATTTAGATATGCTATTTCTCTTCCACTCTGCGGTAAACTCATCAAAATCAGCACTAATTTTGTAATATTTGTTTTTTACAAAATTTCTAATTTCTCGTTCTCTTGAAACTATCATCCCTAAAACGCAAGTCATAACTCGCCCTATTGAAATTGAAGCTTTGTCCTCATTTATCATACTGGCTACTCTTTTCCCATACGTGATAGTAAGCAATCTTGAAAAATTTATTCCAATAAGATAATCTTCTTTTGCCCTTAAATAGGCAGCATCAGATAAGCTATCATATTCTGATAAATCTTTTGCTTCTTTTATCCCTCTTAAGATTTCTTCTTCAGTTTGTGAATCTATCCATACTCTTTTTTTGGTTTTTCCGTCTACTCCAATCATTTGGTCAACTAATCTATATATATATTCTCCCTCTCGCCCAGAGTCAGTACTTACATAAATAGTATCTACATCTTGGCGTGTAAGCAATTCCTTTATTATATTAAATTGGTTCTGCACATTAGGAATAACCTCATATTTAAAATCTTTAGGTATAAATGGCAGTGTATCTAGTCTCCAAAACTTTAATTTTTCATCATACACCTCTGGGTAAGACATCGTTACTAAATGACCTACACACCATGTAATAATCCATTCGGAATTTTCTAAATATCCATTTTTTCTATTTGTTTCTATTTTTAGAGCCTTGGCAAATTGCATTGCCACTGAGGGTTTTTCTGTTATTAATAATTTCTTTGGCATATTATATAAAAATCCTTTTACTATTCCTTAACATCTATTTTTATATGAACATCTTTTAATTGTTTTTCAGTTACTGTTCCTGGTGCTCCCATAAGCAAGTCTTGTGCCTTGCTATTCATTGGGAAGGCTATTACTTCACGAATATTTACTTCATTTGCAATAAGCATTATTATTCTATCAATACCAGGTGCTATTCCTGCGTGTGGTGGTGCTCCATAATGAAATGCGTTAAACATTGCTGGAAATTTTTCTTCAATGTGTTTTTTTGAATATCCTGCTATTTCAAATGCTTTTATCATTATTTCTGGGTCGTGGTTTCTTACTGCTCCAGAAGATAACTCAATTCCATTACATACTAAATCATATTGATATGCAAGTATATCTAATGGTTCTTTTTCTTCTAAGGCTTTTAAACCACCTTGCGGCATTGAAAATGGATTATGGCTAAATGCAATATTTCCATCATCATCTAATTCATACATTGGAAAATCTATGACCCAACAGAATTTATAGCTATCCTTTTCTAATAAATCTAATCTTACTGCAAGTTCTGTTCTAATTTGTCCTGCAAGTTTTTCTACAACACCCTTCTCATCTGATACAAAGAATATGCTGTCTCCTTCTTTTGCTCCAAGTTCTTTTAATAAATTATCTTTAGAAACATCATCAATAAATTTTGCAATTGAACCTTGAAGAACATTTCCTTCATTTACTTTTACCCAAGATAATCCTTTTGCTTTACAATCCTCTATTGCAAAAGTTACCATTCCATCATAGAATTTTCTTGATAGATTTTCTTGCTTTGGTAATACTATTGCTCTTACAATTTTACCTTTAAATGCGTTAAATTCAATAGTTTCGAATATTTTGCTTACATCTTGTATTATTAATGGATTTCTTAAATCTGGTTTATCACTACCATATTTTAGCATTGAGTCTCTATATGTAATTCTTTCAAATGGAAATTTTGAAACATTTGAAACTGTGAATTTTTTAAAGGTATTATATATTACTTCTTCAATTACATTAAATACATCTTCTTGTGTTGCAAAAGCCATTTCCATATCTAATTGATAAAATTCTCCTGGTGCTCTATCTGCTCTTGCATCTTCATCTCTAAAGCATGGTGCTATTTGGAAATATTTATCAATTCCAGAAACCATAAGTAGTTGCTTAAATTGTTGTGGCGCTTGTGGAAGTGCATAAAATTTACCTGGATGTACTCTACTTGGGACTAAGTAGTCTCTTGCTCCTTCTGGTGAAGAGCTTGTTAAAATTGGGGTTTGAACCTCTGTAAAGTCCTTTTCTATCATTTGGTTTCTTATAAACTGTATTACTTTTGCTCTTAATAAAATATTTTCTTTTACTTTATCATTTCTTAAATCTAAGAATCTATATTGCAATCTTAAATCTTCTCTTACTTCTTTATCATCATTAATTTCAAAAGGAAGCGGTTTTAATCTTTTTCCTAATACTACATAGTTTTCTATTGCTATTTCAATATCTCCTGTTGGAATATTTTTGTTTTTAGATTCTCTTTCTCTCACTATTCCTTCTATACTTACAGTAGACTCTACTGGTATTTTAGAAAAATCTTCAGCTAGTGCTTCTCCTACAGTAATTACAGCTTGAGTAATTCCATATTCATCTCTAATATCTGCAAAAATCAACCCTCCTAGGTTTCTTATTGTTTGAACCCAGCCTGCTATTTTTACTTTTTTACCTATATCTTCTATCCTTAGTTCATTACATTTGTGTGTTCTGTATTCGTTCATAATTTCCTCCTTATATTTTTTCACATATAGAATCTATAATATTTTCTAAATTCTTGGCATCACTATTATCACATACTATATCTGCTGTAAATTTAGAATAATCAACCGAATTGTTATCTCTTAAATCAAAATATGCACTTGTAATATTGTCTCTTTCTAATATTCTATCTTTTCTTACTTTGTTATCTGCTACAACTAATATTTTCATATCGCATTTATTCCAATATGGACTTAATGGAAGCAAAGCCCATTCTAGTATTATACATTCTTGTTTTTCATTTAGTTTCTCTAAAATTCTTTTCTCCATATAGCTCCAAGTGATATTTTCTAATATTTTCATTTTGTCTTTGTTTGCAAATACTATTTCTCCAAGTTTTTTTCTGTCTACTTGACCATTTTTTTCTAAAATATCTTCTCCGAAATTTAAACAAAGCTCATTTATAATTTTGCTGTTTCTTATTGCTTCATGCCCTATTTTATCGATGTCAATGGTTTTGCAATTAAGTTTTGAAGATAACATATTTGAAAGAGTAGTTTTACCTACCCCTGATTTTCCTGTTATTCCAATTATTTTCATAATCTAATCCTTATTTTACCTTAAATCCTTGTTCTTCTAAAAATGCTTTCCATTCTGCTTTAGGCATATCATCTGCTCCCATATTTTCTTCATAATGCTTAGCATCTAGTTTTAAAATGACTTTATTATCTTCTTGTTCAATAGTAATTTTTTCGTTTTCGTCTTCTGTTAATGAATTAATGAAGTTTATTGCACTTACCATTTTGTCTGCTTCTTCTTTATTTTCATATTCTGTTGTCACAACTGCATTATCTATCTTGTCTTTTTTAAATATAATAACATGTTCAACACTTACTCCTTCATCTTCTTTTGTTGCAACAAGTTTATTTTCACCTTTCATAATTAGTATAACAACTAGGACAATAACTGCAAGAATCGCAAGACTAATCGCACATATTTTTAAAACTTTATTCATTTTATAACCTCCATTTTGATATCGTATTTTACACCATCTTAAATATTATTTATTATATTATTTAATCTATCATTTTGCAAGCAAAATGGCGTGTTTTTTTGAATATTTGTATCTAAATAATGATGTATATATAATTCAGTTATATTCTTAATAGAAATAGAAGATTTTAAAAATAAAGGAACAATCGTATCAAATATTATGGGAAGACTTTTCTTAGTATGTTTTATGTAACTATTTAATCTGATATGCTTTGTTTCTAGATGGTCTATATTTTTTCATAATCCAACCTCCATACGAATACAATTAAACAAATATATTCATATGGAGGTTTTGCTTTTATGAGAGGAATTTCAATAGAAGAAAGGGCAGTAGCTCTAGCTCAATATATAATAGATTCAAAAGATACCGTTCGTGGTGCTGCTAAAAGATTTGGTGTTTCTAAATCCACAGTACACAAAGATGTTAGTGAAAGACTTTTACATATAAACTATGCTTTGGCCAAAGAAGTACGAAAAATATTAGATGAAAATAAAGCCGAAAGGCATATCAGAGGCGGAATGGCCACTAAAATGAAGTACAAAAACAGTTAGCTTTTAGCTAACTGTTTTGCAATACTTTCTACATCTTGTTTATATATCTTTTCTAATTCTTCAGTTCCTCCATGAGGCACAAAGCAATCATCATATCCAAAGGTTTCTACTTTTATGTTCTGTAAATTAGATTTATTTACTAATTCTATAACCGAACTTCCTAGTCCTCCTTTTAGAGTGTTATCTTCTATCGTTGCTACTCTTCCTGTTTTTTTAATTGATTTTACAATAAATTTTTCATCTAGTGGTTTTAAGAATCTTGCATTTATTACTTCTGAATTAATATTTTGCTTTTTTAAGAGTTCCGCTACTTCTACTGCTTTTCCAACTGTTTTTCCTATACCTATTATGGTAATGTCTTTCCCTTGTCTTATTAATTCTGCTTTTCCTAATTTTATAGATAGCTTTCTTGTAAATTTATGATTTTCTCCCCCTCTTGGATATCTAATTAATATTGGTCCATCAAAATTTACAGCAAATTCTAACATGTTTTTTAATTCTTCAAAATCTTTTGGTGCCATTACTGTAAGGTTCGGTATTGATGATAGAAATGACAAATCAAATATTCCATGATGAGTTTCCCCATCATTTCCAACTATTCCTGCTCTATCTATACAAATTACTACAGGTAATTTTTGAAGTGCAATATCATGAACTAATTGATCATATCCTCTTTGTAAAAATGACGAATATATTGCAAGCACTGGTTTTAAACCTTCTTTTGCCATTCCGGCAATCATACCTATTGCATGTTGTTCTGCAATACCAACATCAAAAAATCTATCTGGGAATTTTTCTGAAAAACTCTTTAAGCCCGTTCCATCTTTCATAGCAGCTGTTACTGCTACAATTTTCTCATTTTTTTCAGCAAGTTCTACTAATTTTTCGCCAAATACTTTAGAATAATCTTTTCCACTTTTTTTTATCTTTTCTCCTGTTTTTAAATCAAAGCTCGATACTCCGTGGAAATTTTCTGGGGTTTCTTCTGCAAATTTATAACCTTTCCCCTTTTTTGTTATTACATGCACAAGTACAGGTCCACTAATCTTTTTACTAGTTTCTAATATACTTTCCAATTTATCTATATTATGCCCATCTACAGGTCCTAAATATGTAAAACCAATATCTTCAAAAAACATATTCGGTAGTAATATTTGCTTAATTGCATCCTTTATTTTTTGCACTATTTTTACTGTTGGGTTCCCAATTACAGGAACTTGTAGCATAAATTTTTTAACACCTTCATTTGATTTTGAATAAAATTTTCTACCTCTTAATTTGCTTAAAAATAAAGGAATACCTCCAACATTCTTTGAAATACTCATTTCATTATCATTCAAAATAACTATTATGTTTGTTTTACTGCTTCCTGCATCATTTAGCGCCTCTAGTGCCATTCCACCAGTCATAGAGCCATCGCCTATTACAGCAATGACTTTTGTTTGATCATCTCCCATAAGCTTTTTTGCTCTTGCCATTCCTGTTGCAACTGAAATAGATGTACTGCTATGTCCTGTATTAAAAGTATCATACTCTGATTCACATACTTTAGGAAATCCTGCAATTCCATTTAATTTTCTTAATGTACTAAATTGTTCTTTTCTTCCTGTTAAAATTTTGTGTGTATAACATTGATGACCAACATCCCATATTATTTTGTCATCTGGCGTATTAAAAACAGAATGAAGAGCTATCGTAAGCTCTACTACTCCTAGGTTAGATGCTAGGTGTCCCCCATTTTTAGAAACAACTTCTAATATTTCTTTTCTTATTTCTTCTGCTAATACTTGTTTTTCACTAACATTTAACTTTTTTAAATCTTCTGGTCCATTTATTTTTTTCAATATGCTTTCCATTGTTCCCCCATTTTACTATTTTGCTACTATTTTTGCTACAATAATTGTCATATCATCTTTGGCTATTCCATAGTTTAAATCCAAGGATTCTCCGCATAATTATATTTGCAATTTTTTGTATATCTTGTGTTTCAATTTTTTCTATTAAATCTTTTAACCATAATGCTTTATTATCATACTCTTGATTTGCCTCCATAATTCCATCTGTACACATTATAATAATATCATTCTCTTTTAAATCTTTATCATATACAACTAAATCTATTTTATCTAACATACCTGCAGGTAGCGATACTGATTTTACTACTTCTACATTATTCCCTGACTTAATAAATGTTGGACAAGCTCCATTTTTTACAAATTCAATATTTCCTTTTACTAAGTCAACAATTGATATATCAATTGTTGCAAAAGTTTCTTCATTAGAATTTAAGTTTATTGCAGAATTAATAAGTCCTATAGATACATCTTTATTAAAACCTGTTGTAAGCATTTTTTTAAGCATATTAATTACTGTTGAACTGCTTTTAGCCGCTTTTTCTCCGTGAACCCATTCCATCACTTATTGCTAGCATAAATTTTCCATCATCCAGTTTTGCGAGTGCAAATCTATCTCCTGAAACTTCACTTTTATCTTTTGTTATAGTTGCTTTTGCAATCTCTAGATTATAAATTGCATCTATATTCTCTTGCTTTTCTTTTCCTTCTGTTATATCTTCTGCTATCGAAGAAATAACCTTTGAAACTCCTCCTAATTGATTTGCAAGGACCTTCTTGTTGCTTGCTTCTTTTTGTTTCCACATTAGATTTAATTTATTAATTCTATATGTTGCATTTACTGCTTTTACGATTTGCTCAATATCTTTTTCAGTTTTTGCTTTTATTTTTAAATCTTGACTATCTATACCAATAATATAATTATTGTTTTTGTTTAATACTTCAATTAATTTTTCGCTGTTTATTTCTCTTTCTTGTTCTAGAATATCATACAAATCACTTGTAATGTTCTCATCATTTGTTATGATATCTTCATATAACATATTTTCTGTAAAATCTTCTAGATTGTTTAAAAGTTCCTCCTGAAAACTTTTTTTAGCTTCTCTTAAAAACTCTTCATCTCTTTTTATTACATCTCCTGCTGCCTCATCGTAACTTCTCGCCATTTGAGATATCGTTTCAGAAACACTATTTAGCTTATTCATTGTACTTTCAGTGTTTCCTTCTAATACTCCTGCTGTAGTAGGTAGATACTTTTTCTTTCCAATTAAATCATCAATATTAATATTTATGTTGTTCGGCAATAGTAATAATCCTAATGATGCTATTAAAATCTCTCTTGCCATAATAATAGGAATTGTATTTCCGTTATATACATAAGCTAAAACGGCATTCCCTATCAAGAATCCTATAATTACTCCAATTTTGTGAAATCTATTAAGTGCACCTGAAATTAATCCTGAAATTGCATAAGCCGCAACAAGTACGGGATTCCCTTGGTTTATAATGCCAAGTACCATTCCTATAGTAATACCAGTTGTTGCCCCTATTAGCATTCCATGTTTCCAGCCCATAAATAGAATTAGCATTATACTTAAAATATTAGTTAAAGATAAACCAAAAATAGTCAATTTGCTAAAACTGCAAAATGCAATTGAAATAAAAAGGCAAGCTCCCATGACCTCTTCTACCGAAAATGCTTTATTGATTTTAAAATTTTTAATTACAATAAATGAATTTGCAAAAATTTTATAAAAGATATATGTCGTTATTGCATAAACTATGTTTGATAACAAATCATATAATAAGAAACCTTTAATAAGCATTTTTACAATTTGTACAGCAAATATAGATATTACGACAAACGCTCCAATATGTATTTTCTCATTTCTGTCTTCTTCTTCAATTGGCCTAAATATAAGAATCATAGCAATAATAATTAAAAGTCCTTCGCCAAATCCAAAGCCTACAATTGTTCCTACTAATGTTGCAATAAGTATAAAGCTTGCTGGTATTTTATTGCTACAAGCTGCTGCAAAAATAGCTAGTCCAAATGGAGCAAATTTTGAATTAAAACTAACTGTTGATATCAAAAAAGATAATATATATATTACGATATCATTTATGTTCAAAAGATGCTTTAATTCTATTTTCTTATTGTTTTGTTTAATATTTTCTTCCTCTTGAATTTTATCTGTTATATTTTGAAACATATTTTATCACCTTTAACTTAAAACTTTTTTATATTCTAATACCTTGTACATAAAAATTTTGTCATATTTAGAAAGCTTATCCAAAAAAGTTTTTTACATTTTACGCCTTTTTCTTATTATATTTCATCTTTTGAACTTTTTTTTTTACCTTTATTTTATATTTCTGTAAAATATTCATTTATTCTTATAATTAATTCTTTTTTTGCCTCTTCCATCGTCATACCTTCAACTTGAGCTCCTGCAAGGGTAATATGACCTCCTCCTCCGCATTTTTTCTAATATTACTTGAACATTTATATCTCCTATAGAACGCCCGCTTATACAGATTTTATCTCCTGTATTTCCTAGTACAAATGATGCTGTAATATTACTAATTGTTAAAAGCTCATCTGCCACTTTTGCACAAATAAGATTTGCATTTTTATCTATTGTATCATAGACAGATATTCCTATTGTATCATTTACAATTTCTGTATCTTGAACAACTTTAGAAATAATATTATAAGTATCTAAATCGCTTTGGAACCATTTTTTTACCTTTATCATATCAACACCGTATTTTTTAAGATATGCTGCTGCTTCAAAAGTTCTTACTCCTGTTTTAAATGTAAAATTTTTAGTATCCATCATTATTCCTGCATATAAACTTTCCGCTTCAATTGTTTCTAATTTAATTGAATTAGTTGCATATTCAATAATTTCTGTAACAAGCTCTGCTGAAGATGAAGCATAGGCTTCGTGGAAACTTAATATTACATTCTCAATAAAATCTTCAACCTTTCTATGGTGATCTACTATTACTATTTTATCTGTTAACTCTAATAATTCTGGAATCTCAACATAACCTTTTTTATGAGTATCTACTACTATTAATAAAGTGTTTTGATTCGTTTTTGAAATGGCTGTCGATTTATCAATAATAACATCTTGATACTCCTCAAACTTAGTTAATTCCTCCATAAATGTTTTCAAAGTTAAACCATAAGTATTATTTACAATATATGCTTCTTTCCCAAAGTTTTTAGCAAACCTATATAATCCTAAACTTGAACCAACAGAATCTATATCACCATTTGTATGTCCCATTATAACTACATTATCTACCTTTTGCATTAACTCTTCTAAAGCATGTGATATGGTTCTTGCTTTTACTTTTGTTCTCTTTTCAAGCTCTGGAGATTTGCCCCCAAAGAAAGTATATTTTCCATCACTTCTTACAATAACTTGGTCTCCTCCTCTTCCAAGTACTATATCCATTGCAGTATGGGCGGCTTCATATTTTTCATAATTATTTTTACCTTCATTAGAAATTGCAATACTTAAAGTTATCGGCATTTTTTCTTCTGTTTCGATTTCTTTTATCTCATCAATAATAGCAAACCTTTCTTGCTCTAGTTCTTTTAGTTTTTTCTCTTTTTTTACCATTATTCCGTCAATTCTGTTTGCCCATTCATATAATTTTTTCTCAACATTTGCTGTTACTTGAGATTTATTCTCCTCTGAGATTCTTTGCAGAACCTCTTCGTAGTTATCTATCATAACAATACCTATGCAATTTTCTTCATCATCATATTTCTTTTCTATATCTTTTTGATGAGTAATATCAACAAAATATATTACAGACATATATTCTTTTTGTCTTTTTCTATCTTTTTTCTTAATTCTAATATAATCACCTATTACATGGTAAGTTTTTTCGCCTATTTCAACATCTTTTTCAATCTTCATTTTCTCTTTCGTCTCTGTATCTAACTTTATATCTTTCATAGTGTCTTCGATATATGGAGCAATATCAATATTTTCAAATTCTTGTTTGAAATTAGAACTTCTCCAAATAATAGTTCCATCTGATTGTAATATTATTAAAGGGAATGGTGAATTTATAAGTGTACTTTTAGCTGCTGTATCCACAGTAAAAGTTAATTCATCAATATAACTATACAATTCGTCCTTTCTCTTTTTATATACCCAAATTGTATATAAAATAATTAGTGTATATAAAATAATAGATGGTATTATATATACTGGTTTTTCTATTGAAATTATTATAAATAACAAAGCAATTACAACTAAATAAATCTTTGTTTTCGATTCAATTGCCTCTAAAATTTTAATATTTCCATTTTTATTTTTTTGCATAAAATTTATCTCCTTAACTTATTTATTTTACCCCAAATACTTGAATTTGTCAAATTACTGTCAAAAATCTTAAGTTCCCAATGACAGTCATTTACTATTTTTTAATATGTAGTTATATTTTTCTTTTTTTAGGAAAAAATGAAAAGTATGAAAGATTTTTTAAGAAAACTGTTTTTGTATGAAGAACCAAATTCATATTCCTTTATTTTACCTGAAAATTCAGATAAAAAAGCTTTGATTGAGCTAGAAGAATTAACTCCAGATTCTTCTAATCTTGTGTCTAAAATGCTTAAAGAAAATATCGATTTTCTTACTGTAAAGTTAAATGCTTTAGTAAGTAGTGATATAATTTTTAGAAATTTTACCATATCATACTGTGGTAGGTCTTATAATGCCTTTTTAGTTGGAATTGATGGTATGGTAAATTCCGATATGATAAATAATTTTTTATTGAAGCCTTTGATGATTTCTTCTCGTATGCTAAAAAAAAGCTCTAAAATCTTAAATCCAAATATTAAAACAAACCCTAAATTGAATTTAGAAGATTATTTATTCGATAAGTTAATTCCTCAAACAAATACTAAAAAAGAAAAACAATTTGAATCCATCATATCTTCTGTAAATAGTGGTGATTGTGCACTTTTTGTAGATACACTAGATATTGCATTTGTAATTGATGTAAAAGGTTATAAATCTCGAGATATATCTTCTCCAAATAATGAAATTGTGGTAAGAGGCTCACAAGAGGCCTTTGTTGAAAAGCTTAGAATAAATACTTCTATACTGAGAAGACTTATTAATAATGAAAATTTAATTATTGAAAACACCTCTGTTGGTAAAATTAGCAAAACCTCTGTAGCTATATGCTATATGAAAAATATTGCAAATGAAGACCTTATAAATGAAGTAAAATATAGAATCAATAATTTAGCCATAGATTATATAGTATCTTCTGGGCAATTAGAACAATTAATTCAAGATAACAGTAGAATAATTTTTCCACAACTAATTGCAACGGAAAGGCCTGATAAGGCTGTACATCATATTTTAGAAGGACGAGTCGTTGTATTAGTTAACGGCAGTCCATATTCACTAATTATGCCCGGTGTTTTTGTGGACTTTTTATCTTCTCCTGAGGATATAAATTTAAAACATCAATATGCTAATTTATTAAAATTTATTAGAATTATTGCAGCATTTTTTACATCACTTTTGCCACGGCTTATATGTTGCAATAACAAATTATCATATAGAATTAATCCCTACGGAATTACTGTTTACAATGGCTTCTGCAAGAAATTCAGTACCATTTCCAATCATTGTGGAAATATTAATTATGGAGATTTCATTTGAACTTATTCGTGAAGCAGGTCTTAGAATTCCTACACCAATTGGACCAACAATAGGAATTATTCGGTGCTTTAATTTTAGGAGATGCCGCAGTTAGTGCAAACATAGTTAGCCCTGTTTTAATTATAATTGTAGCATTTACGGGAATATGTTCTTTCTCTATTCCAGACTTTTCATTAAGTTTTACTTTAAGAATATTTAAGTTTTTATATATTTTTTTAGGCTATCTTTTTGGATTTTTAGGAATTGCTATTGGAATCTCCATCCAACTCAGCATTTTATCAAATTTACACTCATTTGGAGTACCCTACCTTTCGCCTTATACGCCTATTTCTAATTCAGACTCAAATACTTCCTTTTTCCAAAATCCTATTTGGAAAAGGGAATATAGAGCTGACTTTTTAAATACAAAAAGGCCTATGGAAGCTGCACACATTAGTAGAAAATGGAAATTTAATAATAAAGAGGAGTAATTTAAATGGAAAAAATAGATCGCCTTAGCGCAATTGAAACAATTGGTTTAATAACCACCGTTATGGTAAATCAAATAATTTTTAATATTCCTAACATAATTTTACAAAGCTCGGGAAGTAGTGCTTGGCTAAATATAATTTTTATTGGAATTATTGCAATTCTTTTTGTTAAAATAATTTGTCAAATATTTAATAAATTTCCTAATCAAGATATTGTAGATGTAGCTAAATTTGCAGGTGGAAATACATTTAAAACTATTGTTGGAATCATATACATGTTATTTTTCCTAATATATAATATCTTTTGTATTAGCTATTTTGCCAACGCACTTTTATTAATATATTTCCCAAGTACTCCTGTTATTGTTTTAATAATGTTATTCATATTTCCAATAATGATAATGGCAAAATATGGCTTGAAATCCATATCTAGCGTAAATCTTGTTTTCATACCATTCGTGCTTTTAAGTGTTTTTATACTGTTCTTTGGTTCTGCTGATAATTTTGTTTTTGAGCGTTTATTTCCAATACTTGGGCTAGGCATAAAAGAAACATTTTTATATGGATTGACAAACTTGTTCTCTTTCTTAGGGCTTGCATATTTGTTCTTTATTAATCCATATTTAAAAGATAGCAAAGATTTTAAAAAGATATCATATATTTCGGTAATAATATCTTTTATCTACTTATTTTTGGCTATATTTTGCTTGCTACTTTCGTTCTCTTTTATTACTTCAAATGAACAACTTTTTTCATTATATCTTTTGACAAGGTTGTTACAGTTTGGAAACTTTTTACAAAGAGTAGATGCTATTTTTATATTACTTTGGATTTTTAACACCTTTTGTTTCTGCAGTTTTGGTTGTTTTTACATTATGCAGATTTTTAAAAAACTGACAAATATTAAAAATTCGAAAATATTAATTTATCCGCTATCTGCCATAACATTTTGTGGTGCGTTAGTGTTTAACAATATCGCAAGTATAAAATATATTACACAGTTTTTTTATAAATATATTTCTTTACCTATTATATTTATATTAAGCCCTATAATTTTAATATTAGCAAATTTGAAATACAAAAAGCAAAAGAAAGGATAGGTGGATTTTATATGAAAACTTTTAATAAAATAATTGCTATCTTGCTAATTCTTGTACTCTGCCTTCCTTTTCTTACAGGTTGTTATGATGCTGTAAGTATTGAAACATTAGCTTATGTTATTGCTGTTGGAATCGATAAAGGAGAAAATAATAATTTAAAACTTAGTTTTCAAATCGCTGCTTTATCAAATGCTTCTTCTAGTGATGGAGGGTCCTCTTCTCAATATAAATCAGCCAGTGTTATTTCTGTAGATTGCTCTACAATTGACCATGGTATTAATTTAATTAATTCTTATATTAGTAAAAAAATTAATTTATCACATTGTAAAGCAATAATTATTTCTGAAGACTTAGCATACGATGGTCTTTCAGAATATATATTTACTTTTGTAAATAATATTGAAGTTAGACCAAATTGTAATGTATTAATCAGTAAATGCACTGCAAATGACTTTTTAAATATGTTCCAGCCTTCTTTAGAATCTGTATCTGCAAGATATTATGAGTTAATATTAAATTCAAGTTCATATTCTGGTTATATAGACAACATATATCTTGCTGATTTTTACGAAAAAATATTAGATACAACCTCTCAGGCAAGTACATTGTTAGTTAATATTAATGATAAAAGTTTGCACACTCAAGATATAAATTCAGAAAACAAATTAAATGGTAATTATCTTGCTGGTGAGACACCGATAAATTCTACTTCGAAAACAGAAATAATGGGACTTACAGCCTTTAAAGAAGATAAATTAGTTGGCGAATTAAACAATTTAGAAACTTTATGCCATTTGATAGTTACAAATAAATTAGAAAAAGGTATCATAGTTATACCTAACCCTTTTAATACTCAATCTAATATTTCACTATCTATTGGTCTTTACCGAGATACATCTATATCAGCCGAATTAGTAAATAATTTTCCTTATATTTCTTGTAATATCAGTATTAAAGCAAATGTTACATCAATGGATTATACTATTGATTTATCAGATTCTGAAAATTTAAAATTCTTGGAAGAATGTTTAAATGAATATTTAGAAGAAAATATATCTTCATATCTATATAAAACCTCAAAAGAATTTAAATCGGACATTGTAGGTTTTGGCCGTTGTTTCTTACCAAAATATTTAACATGGCTGGATTGGTGTGATACAGATTGGTTAAATAACTATGAGAATTCCACATTTAAAATTAATGTTTCATCTAACGTAGAAAGTGGATATTTATACACAAAAATATAGAAGGAGGAAAATTTTATGTACTTTGTGATTGGTATTTTATCTGTTTGGATTTTTATAAAAACTCTAAGTTATGCTATTTTTGAGCTCAAAAAAAATAGCAATAAAATCGGTTGTATCACCCTCATTGCTATTTCTATTATTTCACTTATTTGGCCTACTATTATGGTATATATTAGAGGCACTTAAAATTACATCATATATAATATATTAAGTATAATAGTTAATATAATAAATATAATTCCTAAAATGATAGTCCATTTTTTAAGCATACCTTCTTTGGTTCTACCCTTATTTTTTTCATAGAAATTAGAAGAAGAACCACCAACTATTGTACCAGAAGCTCCTTCATCCTCTTTTGATTGCATAAAACATAATACAATTAATATAAGACAAACTATTATATAAATTATTGTTAAAAATATTTTCATTTAGCATTCCTCCTATTTTTCAAGACTTATACATTTTAACATATCATTCGCTAAAATGCAAGATTTAATAGCTAATATTTTGAAGCAATAGTTACAGTTCAGACTAATTAATATATAATCCGCTCCATCTTGCTGTCGGTTGGACATTTTCTTTTCTTAAGCTAAAGCACG
>SFKP01000054.1 GCA_004553715.1 Clostridiales bacterium | reverse complement strand
AGAAAAAGAAGTAAGATAAAATACAAAAGAAAAAGGAGATAACTTATGGGATACAAAATAAAATATGCCTTAAAGAAAAGTAAAGAAGTATTTATAATTTCAATTGTTCTATGGATAATTATATCCATAGGACTTATTATGCCTGTAACAAAAGGTATTATAGATGCAAAAAATGAAGAAAATAAATTTGATATTAATGTATTTATAACCTCTTTTGGAGAAAATTATGCAAATATATTTGAAACAATAAAAAGTACTTTTGGTAAAGAATATAGAATGACCTTATTAAAAGGAGAAGGATATTTGGCGATTGCCATTTTCTTATTTACGATTATCGGCATGATAAAAATGATGCCAGAAAATGAATATAGAGATATTGAACATGGATCTAGTGATTGGGCAGAAAATGGTGAACAATATAAAATATTAAGTCGTAATAAAGGAATACTTCTAGCCGAAAAAAACTATTTACCAGTAGATAAAAGAGGAAACGTAAATGTATTAGTTGTAGGACGGTTCAGGTTCTGGTAAATCTGCATCTTATGTTATTCCAAATGCATACCAATTATTAGGCTCATATGTATTTACAGATCCAAAAGGTGAATTATATGATAAAACAGCAGGATATTTAAAAGAAAAAGGATATGAAATAAAAGTATTAAATTTAGTAAACCCTAAAAATAGTGACGGATATAATCCATTAATACATATTCAAAATGAGATAGATGTTGATGTTATAGCAAATACCATAGTAAAAGGTCAAGCTAAAGAATCAACTAGTGCAGATCCGTACTGGGATGATATGGCAGAAATGTTACTTAAAGCATTAATATATTATTTGATTGCAACAAGACCACCAGAAGAACAAAACTTAGCAAGCTGTTCAGAGTTAGTAAGAGCAGCAAACAGTAACGGAGGAGGCAACTTATTAACAGAACTTATGAATCAATTACCTTATGATCATCCAGCAAGAATGAATTATAAGTCTATTGAAATAGCACCAGAAAAAACATATGGTTCAATCCTTTCATCACTTCAATCAAAACTTGGTAAATTTGATTCAAAAGAAATTGCAGAACTAACTTCAACAAATACTATTAATTTTGAAGATATTGGTAATAAAAAAACAGCGTTATATGTTATATCATCAGATACTCATGGAGCATATGACTTCTTACTTACAATATTCTTTGCACAGATGATACAACATTTATATGATTCAGCAGATAAAACAGGAGGAACACTTAAAATTCCAACATTCTTTATTCTTGATGAGTTTGCCAATATTGGTAAAATTCCAGACTTTGATAAAAAGATATCTACTTCAAGAAGTAGAAAAATATCTTTTAGTGTTATATTACAAAACTTAGACCAATTAGAAGCAGTATATGAAAAATCGCATGAAACGATTATAGGAAACTGTGATACTACAATTTTCTTAGGAAGTAACTCACAAAAAACAGTTGAATATTTTTCAAAAGAATTAGGAGAAAAGACTATCGAAAGAACTTCAGTATCAGCAAGTAAAGATAAACACATGTGGAGACAAGGATATAATGTATCAGACCAAGTTATGGCAAGAGCACTTATGACTCCTGATGAATTAAGAAGATTAGATAGCGACAAATGTATTATTCTAGAGAAGGGTATAAAACCAATAAAAGCGGACAAATATTATTATTTCAAATATAAAACAAATGATTTAGTAAAAAAATACGCAGTAAGCCATAATGATATAGAAATGGATAGAGGAGTTTGGAGAAAATACAATCCATATAATCCTTATGTAGAATCAGAAGAAGAACATCCAAATAATAATATAGAATCATTAGATGACCTTTTTGAAGAAGATGAAAAGAAAGAAGAAAATGAAAACAAAATAGTTGCTGAGCAAACTGCTCCAAAGGAGGAGACAAAGGAAGTGTACGATATTCAAAAAGAATTAGAAGAAAAATTTGATGAACTATTCGGATCTCTTGATGATAACAACAATGCCACAAATTAAAAAAGAATAAAAAAATTATAGAAACCATTGTAAAAACATAAAAATATGATAAAATAATATGCATATAATAGAGTAGAAAATAAATAGTTAAGTGTTGCCAAACGGGAAGTTGTTGGTAAACGAAAAAATCGAAGATTTTGCTGATTTATTTTCGCATTCCGCTATTTTGCATATACCTTAATATAAAATATGAAAAAGCTCTATTATATAAGGGGGCTTTTTTTATGTATAAAAACGAAATATCAAAAATGAAAAAAATTATTATTACAGCATTACTTGTAGCAGCGTTTGTAGTGCTAGATAGAGAGCTTGCGATAAATACACAATTTGTTGCAATTAATTTAAGCATAATCACAGTAATGATTGCAGCGCGCTTGCTTGGACCAAAATATAGTGTGCTGGTTGCAGTATTAGGAGATTTAATAGGAGCACTTCTTATTCCTTTTGGACCATATTTTGTAGGATTTACAATAACTTCTGGAATTGCAGGACTAATTTATGGAGTAATTTTATATAAAAAAGATAGTGAAAAGAAAGATAGATTTATTTTAAAAGTTATAATAAGCAATATTTTAGTTTTGATTTTTGTAAGTTTATTGCTTAATTCATTAAATTTAAAAATAATGTATGGTAAAGCTTTTTCATATTATCTAGGACTTAGAATTACAACTCAAACTTTAATGTGCCCAATACAGATAGTACTTATGATTTTCCTCGATAAAGCATTAGCACCAATTGCCAAGAAATATTTATATAAAGAAGAAAAGATAAGTATTGAAGAATATTTATCTACATTTCAAAAATTTACTAAAAATCCTACCCTTGATGCAATGGAATATTTAACTAAAGAATTTGATTTTCCACAAAACAAAGTAAAATGTATACATATTGCAGGAACAAATGGCAAGGGGAGCGTAGCAGAAATGCTTTCAAGGTGTTTAGAAGAAGCAGGTTATAAAGTAGGAAAATTTATATCACCACATCTAATTACATTTAATGATGGAATATTAATAAATGGGAAAGAAATTAAAACATCAGAAGTAGAAAAAATTTTAATTCCATTATCAGAAAAAATAGAAGAATACAATAAAACACACAAAATGAAAGTAACTTGGTTTGAAGTAATAACAATGGTTGCTTTAATTTATTTTGCAGAAAATAATTGCGATTTTGCAGTAATAGAAACAGGATTAGGTGGTGCGTTAGATTCTACAAATATAGTTAATTCTGAAATTGCAGTTTTAACAAATATTGGATATGATCACATGGACATCTTAGGAGATACTATTCAAAAAATAACAGTGCAAAAAGCGGGAATTATTAAACCAAATTCTGAAACAGTTACTGTAAAAGAAAAAGATACTATCAAAGTTATAGAAGAATATGCGAAAAAGCAAAATGCAAGATTGCATATAGTATCAGATGAAAATATAAATAATTATGTATTTGACGGGAAAAATCAAAGGTTTGACTATAAAGAGCATAACAATATAAAGATAAATTTAAAAGGGAAAGTGCAGACTATAAATGCTTCTGAAGTGTTAGAAGTTATAGATATTTTAAATGAAAAAGGGTATAAAATATCTGAAGAAGCAATAAAAAAAGGATTAAGTTCAGTGGTGCACAAGGCAAGAATGGAGGAGCTTAGTCAAAAGCCACTTATTGTATTTGATGGTGGTCATAATGAAAATGCTGCAAAAAATCTGATAAGTAATATTAACCAATATTATGCAGGTTATAAAAAAGTTTTTATAGTATCTATTTTAAAAACCAAAGATTATAAAACAGTAATAAAAGAGATTACCAAAGAGAAAGATGCAATATACATATTAACATCAGGAAATGATTTAAAAAGATATGTATCTAAAAACAAATTATTTAACGAGGCAAAAAAGTATGTAAATGTAAAGAATTTGATGAAATTAGATTTTTTAGATGCGGTAAATTATTCAATTACAAACTATAAAGATAGTGCAATATTTGTTGTTGGAAGTTTTTATGTATATAAAGATGTAACCAATTTTTTAAAGGAATGTGATTATAATTGATAGAACTAGATAATGTAAGCTATAGATATAGAAATGG
>SFKP01000053.1 GCA_004553715.1 Clostridiales bacterium | reverse complement strand
TTACAAAATTACCAATATAATCCTTTACAAAATGTTCATATTTTGTTTACAATTTGTTAATATTTGTTTACAGAATATCAACAATTTGTTCATACGGAGTTCATAAACTGGGTGTATACTGTTACCAGGAAAGGGGTAGAGAGGGAGTGCCAAAACTTCCAACATATACCAACTCACCAGGTGTTCATTGACAATTTATTCCAAAGGGTCAATAGATGAAAAGATGAACATATGAACATATGAACATATGAACATATGAACATCTGTTCATTGGTAATTATTGCTATGTCAAAATTTGGTTAGTCATTACCATAAAATGACAATTTCCAGTCAACTGGAAAACGAAAGGAAATACAATGAAAAACACAGTAGCAAAGACAGAAACAACGACAATTACAAACGGCTTCAATTTTAGAAATCCCGAATTGAACAGAGCAAGCGAAAAAATCGCCCTTTGCATAGGTACGGCAGAAAAACTTGCGTTTGGCATATGTGCTGTACTTGCGGATATTGACCGCACACAGTGCTTTAAAGACGATGACTTTAAAAGCGTCGCTGACTATGCCCAGAGAACATTCGGATATAAAAAGTCGTCCGCAAATAATATGTTGCGTGTCGGTAAAATGTACACGAATGCCGAGGGCAACGGTTCATCACTTCCACATAGCTGCCGGCGGTATTATCACACCCGATATGACACAGAAGGAAATTCGCGAGGTTGTCAAAGAACTTAACGGCAAAAAGACGATTGAAGGTGAAGCTAAAGAACTTGCCACCGAAAAAGTAGAAAAGAAAAAGGCAGAGCCCGAAAAAGCGCTTGAAGGTCTCACAGATGATGGGATAAAGGCATATAGAGAATTCCGCCGTCAGATTGACAAGGAAATGGGAGAAAAATGGTATAACGTGGTAACGCTTACATTTATTAAAGAGGATGGTACAAAAGATGAAAAACTTCTTAAAGTGACAGACTGGTACGGAAAATCCATCGAAACCGAAATAATCGAAAAAATGGAAAAGGAAGGTAAATAAACCAAAATGTTAACAATAGGGATTATTATGGTAACAGTAGGACTTTTTGGATGCGGTTACATAATAGCAAAATATGGAAAGAGTGGGCTTTAATGCCCATTCTTCCATAAAAATTTTTTGTTAAATTTTGGGGGGCATTATGGACAAATTTTTTAATTTTATTTTTTGCGCATGGCTAACAATTCTCGGAATATTTGCAACATTTTTAATAGGATGGGTAATTGTAAATATTTTGCAAGGAAATGTAACACTGGGTATTGAAAAATCAGCGCTAAATTTAATATATTAAAAATCCAGTCAACTGGAAATGATGGAAATGCAACACTGGGTATTGAAAAATCAGCGCTAAATTTAATATATTAAAAATCCAGTCAACTGGAAATGGAGGAAAATATGAATAAAATGATGATAACAATAACAGATAGGAATATAAATATAAAATGTAGAACAGATGACGAAATAAAAGATTATATTAAATCTCAACCAGATAGTCAGGTTATTATAAAAACCATTAAATCAGATACAGAATTTATTATCAGAACTATGCATCATCCTGAATTTTATAAATTCTGCAATGGAATACGACTTTATATTGACGGAGTAACAGATGAGTGGACATTTCCTCTGGGGGAAATGACAGGACAATTTACAAGAAGAGAAGTTGAACGTTTAATACCGTCAATAAAAGAGGCGTTACAAATGTTAAAAGATAAAGTTTATAGCACACAACACTATATTATTGAGTTTTAACGGTTTTCACAAAACCGTAATTTATAAAATATTTTAAAAATTCCAGTCAACTGGAAAGAAAGAGGTACACAATGACAAAGTTCACAGAAATGGCAAAGAAAGAAACCAGTGTTTCAAGAATTCTTGAAAACAGAGAAAAAGTGAGTGTAGAGGATATTATGCACGACTACCCGAATGGCGTGACAATAATAGACTTTGACCTCGTATCGCTTGAAGATACGACATTTCCCGTATTTGCAATAGCGGAAAACCCCAAAGTAGCATTTTTCGGCGGCACAATTCTTAATAAAATAGTCGCAAAATGGCTCAGTGCATACGACGGCGACCTTGAAGAGTGTGCGGCTGACCTTAGAGTAAGCGGTGGTGTAAAAGTTAGACTTTCTAAGGGTAAAACAAAAGCCGGACAGAGAGTAACGCTTGTTGATATTATAGACGAATGAAATACTATAATCAGAGAGAGCTTGGCAAAATATGTAGATATTATCGTAAAAACTATACTACATATACACAAGCCGATATAGGAGAAGAACTATATTATTCAGAACAGGCGATAGGATGTTTTGAACGTGGAACAGCTGACACAGCCGTAATACTTCAATGGTATGTAAAACACGGTTTAACAGGGTTCAAAATGGATGAAATATATGAGATTTTGAGAAATGCCGAAAAACTATAAATGGTACGTATATGCTCCGCTCAACGAAAAACGTTGGGCGGACATACGCAAAAAAGAAAATAGTAATGCGATTATCAAATATTGCAAATAAGCGTCTTGAAAAACTCGAAAAAACAGAATGGGGCAAACGTTCACCTGCATATAAAAAATGGGAAGAACACGGACTGGGTAAATTCGGAAAAGGTAATTATGACGAATACACAGAACTTGTAAAAGAATATAGCCGTGTAACAGCATTTTTAAGACTTAAAACTACAACAGAACCTGCTTTTCAAAAATTCAAAACTCACATAGAAGAATTATTCAATTATAAATTTGAAAACCCTGAAAATTATGATTTATTTTGGGATTCGTTCACCCGTTTTGAAAATATGAATGAAGATTTTGAAGCTGTGATTTACAGAGGCACCGCAATAGCAGAACTTGCAGATATTTTCATCAAAAAAGATATCTCAACAAAAGAGCAAGGCGCTGAATTGCTTACAGAGTGGTTTGAAGGTTTAAAAGGTGGCGTACAGAAAAAATATCAATCTGCCCCCGATGTTCAAGAATTTAACGAAATGTTCAAGGAGGATGACGGTGGTTTTACATTCTAACCCTTATTTCTTCCAAGATTATCAGATTTTTTGTAAAAACAGCATTATCTGAATTTAATCTTGTAAGAGATAATAAAAAAGTTAATTATGTAAATATTCCGTGCGCATTTGACATAGAAACTTCATCCATCCAGTCAACTGGAAATAAGATAGCTTTTATGTACGAATGGACGTTAGGAATTAACGGTTACGTTTTAATAGGCAGAAGATGGGAAGAATTTATGACTGTATGTGAATACATACATAAATCATACTCATTAGACGATAAAAATATATTGATAATTTATGTACATAACTTATCGTTTGAATTCCAATTCTTACGAAAAAGATTTAATTGGAAGTCAGTTTTTAGCCTTGATGAACGTAAGCCAATCAGAGCATTAACCGATATGGGCATCGAATTTAGATGTTCATATTTGTTAAGTGGCTATTCACTTGCGAAGTTAGCAGAGCAATTAACCGAATATTCGGTAGAAAAAATGGTAGGCGACTTGGATTATAATCTTGTACGTCACGCAGGAACACCTCTAACTGAAAAAGAATTAAAATACTGTATAAATGATGTGTTGGTCGCAATGGCTTTTATCGCAGAAAAAATACACAAAGACGGAGATATTACACAAATACAGTTAACTAAGACAGGTTATGTCAGAGATTATTGTAGGAAAGAGTGTTTTTGGCACCACGGCTCAAGAAAAGATAATGAAAAAGTTTATTATGCTTACAGAAAATTAATAAATAGTCTGACTTTAACTCCAATTGAATATGCCCAATTAAAAAGAGTCTTTATGGGAGGCTTCACCCACGCAAACCATTTTTATGTGGATAAAATTCTACATAATATAAGGTCATTTGATTTTACGTCCTCATATCCTGCGGTAATGTGTTCGGAAATGTTCCCAATGTCCAGTCCCGAACATATAGTATTAAAAAGTAAAGAAGAATTTTTAGAAAATCTTGAAAATTATTGCTGTATGTTTGATATAGAGTTCAGTCAACTGGAAAGTAGAATAGAATACGAGCATCCATTATCAAAAAGTAAATGTGCAACTATCGAGGGATATATAGAAGATAACGGTAGGATTGTATATGCAGACAGAGCCGTTACCTCATTAACAGAGCTTGATTATAAAACATTTTCTAAATTTTATAAATGGAAGAATTGCAGAATATTTAATTTCAGGCGTTTTAAAAAGGGATACCTCCCAAAAGACTTAATATTATCAGTATTAAAATTTTATAGCGATAAAACAAAGCTAAAAGGTGTAGAGGGTAAAGAAGTAGAATATCTCAATTCAAAGGAAAACGCTAATTCAACCTACGGAATGATGGTAACTGATATTTGTAGAGATGAAATAGTATATACTGATGAATGGGGTACAATGCCAGCAGATATAGATGAGATTATTTCAAGATATAATAAATCAAGAAATAGATTTCTATACTATCCGTGGGGAGTGTGGATAACTGCATATGCGAGATATAATTTATTTAGTGGAATATTGGCGTTTGGAAATGATTATGTATATAGCGACACTGACAGCATAAAAGTGCGTAATTATAAAAAACATATTAAATATATTCAATTTTATAACAAAGTGATTAAATATAAACTTGATATGTGTCTAACTCATTATGGAATACCGACAGAATTAACAGCACCAAAAACAATAAAAGGCGTTACAAAACAACTCGGAGAATGGGATGATGAGGGTATGTATTCACGTTTCAAAACGCTTGGCGCTAAACGTTATATGACGGAAAAAGACGGTAAAATATCTTTGACCGTTGCCGGATTAAATAAACACGTGGCAATTCCGTATTTATTAGATAAATTTGGCGATAGGATATTTGAAAATTTCACGGATGAATTATATGTTCCGCCAGAACACACGGGAAAACTCACACACACATATTTAGACTACGAGCAATCAGCAATAGTTGAAGATTATTTAGGAAATATCGAGCCAATTCATGAATTATCTTCAATACATCTTTCACCTTGTGACTTCACACTATCCTTGACGGAAAATTTCAAGAAGTACCTGCAAGGTAAGATATTAGAAATGAGGTGATAAATCCAGTCAACTGGAAATATGAAATATTATTCATTAAAAAGAATTTTAGCAGAAAAAGCTCAATATAATATGGTAATAGGTGAACGTTCAAACGGTAAAACTTATTCAGTATTATATTACGGAATTGAAAATTATTGCAAAGACGGCTCACAGCTTGCAATAGTTAGAAGATGGCAAGACGACTTTCGGGGGAAGCGTGGAGCCACAATGTTCGACGCCTTAGTTAATAATGATGTAGTTCGTAAATTAACAAAAGGTGAATGGACTAATGTATATTCATATAGCGGTCGTTGGTATTTTTGCAAATATGATGAAAATGCAAAAAGAATAGTAGCGGAAGAGCCTTTCGCATACGGTTTTGCATTATCAGCAATGGAGCACGATAAATCAACATCCTATCCGAGAATTACAACAATACTATTTGACGAATTCTTAACAAGAGGTACATATTTACCTGATGAATTTGTTATGTTTACAAACGTGTTGTCAACAATAATTCGTCAAAGAGATAATGTAAAGATATTTATGATGGGTAACACGGTAAACCAGTATTCACCATATTTTGCCGAAATGGGTTTAACGAGAGTTAAAGATATGAAACCGGGTACAATAGATGTATATCAATATGGTGAAGAAGGTAAATTGCGTGTAGCTGTTGAATATGCAGAAGCAAGTAAAGAAGGTAAAAAATCAGACGTATATTTTGCGTTCGATAACCCTAAATTAAAAATGATAACTACGGGTGTATGGGAAATAGATATATATCCGCACTGCCCGTACAAGTACAAGCCAAAAGATATACAATTTACCTACTTTATTAAATTTGGCGGTGATACGTTGCAATGTGAAGTGGTATTATTTAATAATACAACGTTTACTTTCATTCATCGTAAAACTACCGATATAAAATACGAGGATTTTGATATAATATTCTCTCCAGAATATGACCCACGTCCAAACTGGCGGCGTAAAATAACAAAACCAACGTGCGACTTAGAGCGAAAACTTCTTGCGTATTTTGTAAAAGATAAAGTATTTTATCAGGATAATGAAGTAGGCGAAATTGTACGAAATTATTTAATATGGTCAAAAGGTGGTGAAAAATAATGAGTAAATTAGGAGAAGGTATGATAGAAGAATTGATTGATAGAATTCCGAACGGTAATTTTATATATGAATATGATTATAGGCATGATACATATACCGTTTATTTCAAAAATCAAGATGACTACGCGTTTATAGAATATTTGTCAGAAGCGGAAGTTATAACAATACTATCGGCATTGTATGAAATGTGTGAGAAAGCGGCGCTTGAATGATACTTAAACTCATATCGAACTATGTCGAGTCATTTATCGACTACTGGAATGAAACCCATTCAGACAAAATGTCGGTGGGATATTCAAGAACATTCAACGATAAATGGCGCTGTAAAGTAGTAATAGGTAATCAATCCTACACGTCAAACCCAATATCTCAATTTGATATACCCTCATTTATAGACCGCACCGCTGAAACCTATGTTAAACTTCCATAAAAGAAAA
>SFKP01000052.1 GCA_004553715.1 Clostridiales bacterium | reverse complement strand
GTTCAGACCAAAATTTTCAAATTAGTAGCTCCACGTGTCGGTTGCACTTTTCTTTTCGTGCTTTAGCCTAAGAAAAGAAAATGTCCAACCGACAGCAAGGTGGAGCGGATTATATATTAATTAGTCTGAGCTGTAACCTTTCCCGCGTTTTGGGGTGAAGACTGTCAAAAATCTCCGTCATTGACAGTCTTCATTAACTTTAAAATCCAACTTTTATATTATTTTATAACTATCTTTTTTATTAGTACAACACCTCCTGCTATTATCGTAAGTCCTGCTATTATAGAAGTTATTATAAGTATTCCCGTTTTTTCATCTTTTCCTGTTGGTGGTTCTATTTTTATGTCTTCTGCCGAGAATTCATCAATCTCATTATCTTCTAATGTTCTGTCTCTATCATACGTATATATGTATCTTCCTTCTAGGTTGCCTGGTGTAGCTTTTCTATCGAATGTACCTGCTGCATTTGTATATGACATTATTTGTGATATATAGTTTTCAAAATCTAATTTTCCTGTTGGAGATAATCCATCTAGTAATAATGTCAAATAATATCTCTTGCTTTCAGTTGGTAATAATTTTCCTGATGCATTTTTAGTTAAAAGTACTTGTTCAATTGTTTCATCTGCTGTAAGTCCATCTTCTTTCAAAATGTTAAATGTACCACCAGATTTTACTTCGAACTCTTCTCCAGATTTATATTTTAAATTATTAGTATAATCTTTTATTTCTTCTATTTCTGTTGGCACTTTTGCAACTGTATTATCTACTATACCAGTATAATATGTTTTTCCTAATAAGTTTAAACAGAACATTTTGTTAAATCTACTTACACTATTTAAATATTCTTTATACTCTTCAATACTTTTTGTATTATACATATTTATTAAATTTTGTGATAAATAATCTATATCGCTGTTGTTTTTTACTTGATATACATATTCTACTTCTATTTTTGCACCTTGTAATACTTCACCAATGTCTGTTATAAGTGTCCAGCTTCCGAAATTATTTCTTACTGTTTTTATTGCTCTTAATCCATCTTTTATACCGGTCAAAACTATCTTTGGACTTCCATTAAACAAGCTATTTTCGTCATTTACTTCTGCTTGTACAATATCTATTCCGTCATTTCCAGTTAATTTTAATCTTTTAATATGTTCTTCTAAGCTTACTTTTGTTTCTGCTCTTTTTTCTAACCCAAAGTTTACCCCTGTTATTGTTATATCCCTTGGATTGTTTCCATCACTTATTAATGATGGATTAGTTATATCCCCAAAATTATCTGTATCTACGAAAACATGTATTGTTGGAGTTTCAGCATGTATTCCTAACATTATATTAGTATCTGTATCTTTTGTTATTCGTACGAAATTACTCATTAGTCTTAATCGCTCTTGTGGATTGTCTATTGCTTTTGATGTATTTCCACCATTTTGTCCATATAATTTATTATATATTGCACTATTAATAATTTCATTATTATAATGTTCTTCTTTTACAATTGTGCTTTTATAATTTTTACCGTTATATTCTGTTTCGTTATATGTAAATTTTACAATATATTCCCCTGGTATAAATCCTGTAAATGTATAATTACCACCTACATCTGTTGTTGTTGCAGTATATCTATTGTTTGAATTGTTTGTATCAATAAGTTCTACTGTAATATTAGATATTCCGTTTTCACCACTATCTTTTATGCCATTTCCATGAGTATAGTCTTCAGTTTTTTCTGTTTTTATATCTTCAAACACATTTCCTGAAATAGTTCTTACTCTTGGGGAAGCTTCTGGTGGCGTTGGTGATTGTGGAATTCCTGGTACTACTATGTCTATTCCTAATGCTTTATCTGTATCGTCTTCCCACAATATACTTGTAGTTTCACCGTTTAATGGTATTGCATTATCTGGAGCTGAATCTTTATCTACTAAACCAGTATCTGTTGAATATGAAGATATTTCTGCAATATTTGCATATTCTTTTAAATTGATAGTTGATCCTTCTCCATCTACTCTAAATCTTAAATACACAATTTTTCTTGAACCTTCTTGTAACCCTATATCTGCTGAGCTTAAATCTAATTCTAGCTTTTTATATTCTCTTCCATCTATTGTAATTCTAGATGCTCCATTTTCACCAGTTTTAATTATATTTTCATTATTATTACTATCTTTAATATATGCTTTGTCTAAAATATATTCTACATCATAGTAATCAACAAATTTATTTATTTTTGCTTTTAGTTCTTCTCCGTACAAATCTACTATTCCTTGATTGTTTAATGCAATTTCATAAGTAACATATATTTTTAGTTTATTTTCTCCTCCATACTGGTAATCACTCTTGTATAAATTAAGTTCATAATTGTCCCTTGTTCCATATGTTGGCTCTTCTCCAGTTGTCGCATCTATTTCAATTATACCATTTTGATTTATTATATCATCATAAGAATATAGAGTTGTTTTTCCATTTATGCTTACTTCTGCTGAATATATGTCATTCATTAATGATAAATCTACATATCTTTCTTGTATACCGAAGTTTATTCCTAAATCAGTATCAGAATAATTGCTTATCGTTTTTGAAAATATTCTATATGCATCTAATACTTCTTTACCATTTTCGTGAGTATTTGTATCAAAATCAGAAGTAGTTTTTAATATAGATTTATATAAGTTGTTGTTATAATTATATGTATCGTATTCTAAAACTTGATTTGTTCCATCTACAATTACATCTCCATTTTCTTTCAAAAAGTATTGTTGTTTTATTTCTATGTCTGCTGAAATTGGCATAAACTTTTTATTAAAGTTATTCCTTTCAGTACCAGAAACAGAATCTTCATTTGCTTTTTGGTCGTTTGTTGCTTGGTCATCTCCAATTCTTGTAGATATATAGTTTATTCCATCATAAGAATAATATATTACATAATAACCATTTACCCCAAGTTTTGGTAAATTTGGGAAGAAGTATTCACCTTTTTGTATTGGTCTTGTATTACTGTTTCCAGTTTCGTCTATATAAGTTATTACTTGCTGAGCAATTTTTCCACCTATGTTAACTTCTCCTTCTGCTGTTTCTGTCATTAATGCTGTTCCAAAAATGTTTTGCTCTACTTTTGTAAATGTTTTTCCATCCTCAGTTTTAAATAAGTATACTGGCATTCCCGCAATGCCTTCTTCTGTAGGTTGTATTACTCCATCTGGAGCATAAGTTGGTTTTAGTCCTTGTGGTACATCTAGCCAGACTTTTCCTCCTAAGTGTATCATTGGAGTATCTTTTGCTGTCACTTTTACATTAGTTCCTTCAATTATTGAAACATCATCTTCTTCATTATAGCTTAATTCAGTAGTAATTTTAGCTTTTCCTTTCTCTACCGTATAATTTATTGTAACAATAATTTCTCCATTTAATAACATATATTTAGGTAAACCTAAACTATCTGTTGGCGATTCTTTTTCTTTTAAAGTTATAATAATTGGTTTATATACATCATCTAATAATGTAAATTCTAAATTTTCTAATAGTATTTTTCCATTTGTATCAGTATATATATCAAAATCTGATAAATCATCTGCAATAATATTGGTTGGTCCACTTTTAGCATTTTGTATTTTTATATTAAACAATATATTTTTTATAGCACTATTATCTATTTTATCTAATTTTATCAAAGTAAAATCGACTTTTGGCCTATTATATATAGTAATAGTTCTACCTGTTGTAGAAAGTTTTATTGTATCATTATTTATTACATATTTTCCATTTTTTAATGTCCATTCTGTTCCTTTTCCATTTTGTACACTTGTCATAACCCATTCTGTTCCATTAAATGTATATTTTATAATAATTTGATTTATAATTCCAATATGTCCTTCTGGCACTTTAGTTTCTTTAATTGTTACAGTTATATCATTTTTAGACTTTGGAGTAATACTATAAGAAGTTTGTGGAAGTGTTATTTCAGTTTCTGGAAGAATTTCTTTGCCATCTTGAACAGCTTTAATTTTTACTTTTGCACCACTAAGAGCTGTTCCTACAGTATTTTGTTTTTTTAAATCAAGTCTAAGATTTGGTATTGTAACAAAATCTACAGAATCTTTAAATTCAACTGGCTTTGCAAATTTGGAAATATGCAAAATACGCTGATATTGGATAATTTGCTCTTGTGATAAAGTTT
>SFKP01000051.1 GCA_004553715.1 Clostridiales bacterium | reverse complement strand
TATTTTCGATTCTTGCGCCAACTCTTTCTTTGGTCTTAGCAGATTTTCCTAATCTATCTCTTAAATAGAATAGTTTTGCTCTTCTTGCTTTACCAACTCTTACTACTTCAACCTTTTCAACTGCTGGTGAATGTAGTAAAAATGTTTTTTCAACTCCAACTCCATAAGAAACTCTTCTTACAGTAAATGTTGTGTTTACTCCTCCACCTTGTACTTTTATTATAATTCCTTCGAAAACTTGAATTCTTTCTCTGTTTCCTTCTTTTACTCTTACATGAACTTTTACAGTATTACCTACTCTTAGTTCTGGAACTTTATTTTTCATTTGTTCATGCTCTATTGATTTTATTATGTCCATTTCTGAACCTCCTTCTTTTTATTATAAATTGCCCTAATCTAATAAATCGGGTCTTTTCTTCTTGGTTATTTCTATAGACTTTTCCTTGCGCCACTTCTTTATATTTTCGTGGTGTCCGCGAAAGTAAAACTTTTGGTACTTTTCTATTTAAAAATATTTCTGGTCTTGTATATTGTGGATATTCTAATAATTTATTACTAAATGATTCTTCTTCTATTGAATCTTTATTAATAACACCTTCTATATATCTTGAAACTGCATCTATTAGTGCCATTGCTGGAATTTCTCCACCAGTTAATACATAATCACCAATTGAAATTTCTTCTGGCTGAATTTCTTCGATAACTCTTTCATCAATTCCTTCATAATGTCCACATAAAAGTATTAAATGTTTTTCTTTGCTTAACTCTATAACTTTTTTCTGATTCAAAGTTTTGCCTTGTGGTGTTAAATATATAACTTTTGCTTTTGCTTCTGCAACGCTTTTATATGCGGAGTATACTACATCTGGTTTCATAACCATTCCGGCTCCTCCACCATAAGGAACATCATCTACTTGTTTATGCTTATTATCTGCAAAATCCCTAATGTTTACTAAATTTATTTGCAAAAGTTCATTATTTATTGCTCTTCCTGTTATGCTATTTTTTAATGCATCAAACATTTCTGGGAAAAGTGTTAAAATATCAATTTTCATCTGCTTCTCCTTATTTTAAAGCAAACCTTTCATCACTTTAATAACAATTTTTTTACGATTAGTATCAACATCTACTACTACTTCTCCAATAGCCGGAATAAGTATTTGTTTGCCTTCCTCATTTTTTACAACATATACATCATTGCTTCCGGTTGGAAACACATCTACTATGCTTCCTAAAAGTACTCCTTCTTCTGTAAAAACTTCGCATTTTAAAAGGTCTGATATATAATAAACACCATCTTCTAAAGGTTCTTCTTGTTCCCTTTTAATTTTTACAAAACAATTTCTATACTTTTCAGCTTCTTCAATCGTTTCTATTCCTTCAAGCTTTATCATTACCATATTTTTGTTGTACCTTACTTTTTCAATTTTAAACTCTAGTAATGAACTTGCTTTATCAATATATATTGTTTTTAATCTTTCAAATTTAGTAATATCATCTGTAAAAGGCTTTATTTTTAAAACACCTTTTAAGCCATTTGTATTTACTATTTGACCAATTTCAAAGTATTCTTCCATAGCATTTTACCTAGTCCAAAAATTCTACATTGACTTTTTTTCCTTCTTTTGAAGCTAGTGCCTTCATAATAGTACGGATTGATTTTGCCATTTTACCATCTCTTCCAATAACTCTACCCATATCATTTTCGGCTACTTTAACTTCCAAAACTGTAATGCCTTCATTTTGTGTTTCTGTTATAGAAACAGCTTCTTTATCAGTAACTAAACTATTAATAATTGTTCCTAGTGATTCCTTCATGCCATACCTCCTTATTTATTATTAATTAAACGTTTAACAGTTTCTGTTGGTTTTGCACCATTTTTGATCCATTTTTCAACTTTTTCTGAATCTAATTTTATTTCAGATGGTTCTACCATTGGATTGTATGTTCCTATTTGTTCAATTATTTTACCATCTCTTGGAGATTTAGAATCAGCAACAACTATATGATAGAATGGAGCTTTTTTCTTTCCTACTCTTTGCAATCTTATTTTTACCATGATTTCACCCCTTTTCTTAAATTAAAATATTTATATTTTAAAAATTAATAACTATTTTTTAGAATTTCATATTCTTTAATGAGTTTTGATCTAAGCCTTTTAACATGTTTCTCATTCCGCCTTTATTGTTTTGCATCTTTTTCATCATTTTTTGTGTCATCTCATAAGAATTTATAAATTTATTTATATCTTGGACAGTAGTACCACTGCCTTTTGCAATTCTTTGTCTACGACTAGCATTTAATAGCTTTGTATTTTGTTTTTCTGCTTTTGTCATTGAACATATTATAGCTTCTATTTTTACAAATTCTTTATCATCTACTTTAATATCGCCAAATTTATTCATACCTGGTATCATTTTTAGAATAGATGAAAACGAACCCATTTTCTTCATTTGCCTTAATTGCGTTAAATAATCATCTAAGTCAAATCCTTTTTGTTTTTGAAGCTTTTTTTCTAATTTAGCAGCCTCCTCCATATCAAAGGTTTCTTCTGCTTTTTCTATTATTGAAAGAATATCACCCATTCCTAAAATTCTTGAAGTCATTCTGTCTGGATGGAATTCTTCTATATCACTTAATTTTTCACCAGTTGCTGCAAATTTTATTGGTTTTCCTGTTACCTTTTTAACAGAAAGTGCTGCACCACCACGAGTATCTCCATCTAGCTTGGTTAAAATTACACCATCTATTCCTAGTCCTTCATTAAAATGAGTTGCAACATTTACTGCATCTTGACCAGTCATAGAATCTACAACTAATAAAATTTCATGTGGTTTTACATTAAGCTTTACATTTTTTAATTCTTGCATTAATTCTTCATCTATATGTAATCTTCCTGCTGTATCTAATATTATTACATCATTTAATTTCGAGATTGCCTGTGACATTGCTTGTTTTGCTATATGGACTACATCTTTAGATTGTTCATTTGCAAATACTGGTATATTTAAGCTTGCACCTACTACCTGTAATTGCTTTATAGCTGCTGGTCTATAAACATCACATGCAACAAGTAATGGCTTTTTTCCTTGCTTTCTTAATAAATTTGCAAGTTTTCCAGCTGTTGTAGTTTTCCCGAGATCCTTGCAAACCTACTAGCATAATTACTGTTGGAGGGTTTGGAGTAAAATTAATTTTACTGGTTGTTCCTCCAAGGAGCTCTATCATTTCATCTTTTACGATTTTTACCACTTGCTCACCTGGTGACAATGATTTTAATACATCCTGTCCTAATGCTTTTTCCTCTATATCAGCAATAAACTCTTTTACAACTTTATAGTTAACATCTGCCTCAAGAAGTGCAAGTTTTACTTCTCTTAGGACCTCTTTTAGGTCTCCTTCTGTAATTCTTGCCTTGCCTTTAAGTTTCCTTGTTATTCCTTGTAATCTAGAAGATAAGCCTTCAAATGCCATCTAAACTCCTCCTTTGAATTTAATTATACTAAGCAATTTAATTCTGCTTTTATATGCTCAAGAATTTCTTCGATTTGTTCATCAGTAAATTTCGTTTGTATTTTTGTAAGTTCTGAAAGTATGATTGAAATTTTTTCTTCTTGTTTTTGCATTTTTTTCATAATATTTAGCTTTTCTTCATATTCAAAAAGCCTAGTCTCTCCTTTCTTTAGAATATCTCTTACCGCTTGCCTTGTAATTCCATTGTTTTCTGCTATTTCTGAAAGAGATAAATCCATATTGTAATAATCATCTAGAATATTTAGCTGTTTTTTTGTCAGAAGAGCTCCATAAATTTGGCATAAAATACTAATTTTTATTTTATCCTCCATAAAAACCCTTCCTTTCAAAATGTAATGCTAATATACTTTACACTATTTTTTTGCATTTGTCAAGCATTTTGTATGAATTAGACATAAAAAGTTATTAATGTTCAGACCAATCACTATATAATCCGCTCCATCTTGCTGTCGGTTGGAGCTACTAATTTGAAAATTGGGTTCTTAGCATTAACAATATTTATACAAGGGAACACGTTAGGGCACTGGGACTTAAGTTTTTGTCTAGTGGTTTTTTGGCATTAGCCAAAATTCCCCGTCCCTCCTGGCATAACATTTTTCCCTATTAAACAAAAAAGAGCAGAAAACTGCTCTTTTCATCATTCTTCTTATCTAATCTTCTTTTCTAAATTATCTAAAATATTTATTTTTATTATCTCCTACTTTTATTAGGAGCCTTACTGCGACTTTACATAGTTTCATTTCTTGCTCAGTACCATTTCTAAAATTATAAATGTACTTGCTTTTATTCTGAAGTTTTCCATTTAAGTCAATGTTTGTCCATTTATCTATTTGATTTATCACCTCTGCATTTTTCCCCCAAGCAGTACATGGAATATAATCATATTTGCCAGTCTTCCTTTTCACGCTTAAAATAAAATCTATAATCTCTTTACCATCAGTTGTGATTCTGAG
>SFKP01000050.1 GCA_004553715.1 Clostridiales bacterium | reverse complement strand
TGTTGTTGTGTTTGTTACTATTTTTGAACTATTTGTTATTTTTGTTGTATTAGATGTATCTACTTTCTTTGATGTATCTGTTACTTTTGTCGTATTAGATGCATTTGTTATAACTTTTTTCGTCATAATTGATGTAGTTGCAGCATGTATTACTATTGGTGCAATCACTACGCCTATCATTGATATAATTAAAAATGATATTGCAAATTTTATCATTAATTTTTTCATTCTAATTCCTCCTAAATCTCTATTTAAATTTAAAAGATCATAACTTATCTCTTATATTATACATCTTTATGTCAACTTTTTCAAGTATTTTTGGGAAATTTTAACATTGGATTGCTAGATATATCAGCCTTACGGAGATGTAGCACTTTTCTTTTTGAACCTGAAGCGGTTTTTAATGCAATATTAACAATTTAGGAGGCTTAAGCTAAGCCTCCATTATATTTACTCTTATGTTTTTTATTTCTTCTAATTCTTTTCTAAAATCTTCAATTGTACTTTTATTATTATATGCTACTATTATTATATCATTTTCATTAGGTTCTGGATTATGCAATCCTAGTCTTGAAATAATGTTATTTCCGAACTTTGTTAAAACCTCCTGAACCCTTACGGCTTCCTTGGTTCTTTCTTCTATTACAATAGATATTATATACATTTTAATGTTCCTCCTTATATTCTATTTTATCTTTATTATTCCCTGTTTTTGTCCATTTATCTATATAATATCTTCTTATTATTGCTAAATTTGTAAACATTCTTCCTACAAATACTACTATAGCTGCAAGATATATATCAACATTTAATTTTACACCAAGCCATGTTAAAAGTATTGATAATATTGCATTTCCGAAGAATCCCGTTATAAATATTTTTATATCAAAATTTCCTTTTAATACTGATGTTATTCCTCCAAATACGGAATCTAATGCCGCAATAATTGCTATTGCCAAGTAGTTTGAAAAAGTATATGAAATTGTTGGTGCATTTATTCCAATTATCGCACCTAATATACATCCTATTATTATTGCTATTGCTACCATTTATTTTGCCTCCTTTACATATTCAAAACTTAGGTCGCCTGTATATTTTTCTACTGTTATTTCTTTTGATTGCTCTACTTCTATGCTTTTTCCTTCAGAAAGCTTTTCATCTACAAAACCTATATTTTTTTGTGCTATAGAACTTTCTAGATATGACGGATTCCCTATTGCTTTTACTATATACGGTGATGTTATGATATTTCCATTTGCTCTTATAAAGTCATTTCCTATATTTACTATATAAGAATCATAAACCATTCTTTGCCCATTTATGCTTATTGCCTCTGCTCCACCTGAATTTAAAAGATTTATTAATATTAGCAAGTCTTCTGCAGAAATTCTAGCATTCCTTGTATCCTCTAGAGTAACTATTATACCTTGTCCTACCACATCATTTTTCCCTAGCAAATCATTTGTTTCTTTTACTTCTTGTACTAATACATCTAGAGCTTCTTTTTCTGTGCTCATTGATTCTTGATATTCCTTCATTTTTGCTAATGTTTCTTCATATTTACTTCTTGTTTCTTCATATTGTGATTTTTGAGTTACAATTTCTTGAGTTAATTGGTCTTCTCTCATGTTTTCTAATTCAACTATATTAGTAGAGCTTATTGTTTTGAACTGTATAAAAATTATTGTTGATAAAACAAAAGCCATTAGTCCAATAGTTATTGTCATGATTTTTTTACCTTTTTTCAATTAGCCCTCCTCCTTTATTTATTGTTCTTTATTATTTATATATTGATTTGTGTATATTCCTTCAAATTTTGGTATAACAATATTTGTTTTCTTTTCTATTTCTGCCTTTATACCATCTTCTGCCATTACTCTTAAATATCCTTTATAATCAAGGTATCCTTCGGGTCTTATTAGTGCATAATACATTCTTTCTGGTTGTCCAATTGCATTAATTGTAATTGGGACTCCTACCATTTTCCCATTTATTCTTACTATGTTTCCATCACAATATATTGAAGTTGTAGAAACTATTCTTTGTCCATTTATTGAAATTGCATCTGCACCAGCATTAAATAGTTCGTTTATTATACAAACTACATCTTCTGCATGCACTATGTATTTGCTTATATTTAAAACTTCATTTGGGTCGATTTCTCTATTATCATCTAATGTTATTACTACTCCATCTCCTACAACCTCAGTAAGTCCTAATAATTTATTATTTTCCTTTAATTCTTCTTCTAAAGCTTTTGACTCTGTATCGTTTGAAATTGCATTTGTTCTTATTTCTTCTAGGTTTTTTTCTGCATTTTCTAGTGCCTTGCGAATTTTTTCGTTATTATCTTGCCATGTTAAAAGTTCGTCTCTTAGACCTGAATTATCTTTTAGAAAGCTTCCAACACCTGCTGTTGCATTTTTTATTGTTTTTATCTGAACAAATATTGCAGCTACTAATATAAAACATAGTAAACCTATTGTAATAGACACTTCTAATTTTTCCCTTTTAGATTTATCTATATTTTTATATTTTTGTAATAATTTGCTCATTCCTTTCTCCATTTTATACCTTCTTTCTAAAATATATATTGTTTATATCTTGTATGAAAATTTCGCCTTCATTTCCTTGCTCTTGTTCTAATATTACGGTTAATCTGTCTATTTTTTTATTAATATCATTTTCATTACCTAAGTTTATCATTTTCTTTTCTGTGTCCATATATATTTGAATGTTTTTAACATTTGATACATTTATATATGTTATTTTATCTTTTAAGTTTTTCAATTTTGCTATGTCTGTTATTTTAATTATCTTCTCTAGTACAACTAAATCGTCGTTCTCTAGCCTATCTCCTGCTTTTTTTGTTGATAAATCTGTCTTAAAACCTATAATCATTGGCTCATTAATTGCAAACTCTGAAAATTCTAGAATATATCCTTGATTATTAATGTATGCACATCCTTCTCCATATGTTATCATATATGTTGCATTTCTTTCTTCTACATGTATTTCAACAGTTCCATCAATTTTTCTTTTTAGTTTTACTGTATTTATATAGGCACTCCCTTGTTTTATACTTTCTCTTACTTTTTTACTACTTATTTTAAACATATTTTCTTCTGTTTTTATGTTTGACAAGGCAATTATTGTATCTGATGAAATTTTATTATTTCCTACAACCACAATGGTTTTGCAATTAAATATGCTAGACAGAAGAACTAACATTACTGCAATTAATAATAATATTAGTAATAGTATATATCTTCTTAAAGCTTTTTTAAAGTCCTTTTTTTTATTTATTTTAACATTTTTCTTCTTCTTTTTAGTTGGCTTTTTTTTAGATGCTTTTTTCTCTATTGGTTTTGTATTTAAACCTATTATTACTTCATTATCTAGATTAATAGCTTGATTTTTAGTTTTTACTTTTTTATTTTTTTCTTTTTTCATATTTTCTCCTTTTAAAATGTTAGGTTAATAAAATCTAACATTTTTATTGGTATTTTACAATATTTGCACCTAATTTTTGCAATTTTTTATCTAAGTTTTCATACCCTCTTAAAATATGTTCTATTCCATCTATTTTACTTACTCCCTTTGCTGCAAGTGCCGCTGTACACATTGCCGCTCCACCTCTTAAATCTGTCACTTTAAGCTCTGCTGCAGATAACTTTTTTACACCTTTTATAATAGCAATTTTCCCTTCTATTGTAATTTTTGCACCCATTCTGTTTAATTCATTAGCATATTTAAATCTGTTTTCGAATATATTTTCTATAACTACAGAAGTTCCTTTTGCAACTGTTAAAGCACTTGCAAATACTGATTGCATATCAGTTGGAAATCCTGGATATGGCATTGTTTTAATTTCTACTGGTTTTATTCTCTTAGGAGCTTCTAGTATAATACTATTTTCATTCGTTTTAAGTTTTGCGCCACACTCCTCTAGTTTATGTAATACTGGACTTACTTGGTCTGGTATTACATTTTTTATTTCTATCATTCCGTTTGTTATCATTGCCATACATAGTAAAGTTCCTATTTCTATTCTATCTGGCATTACATTATAGCTTACCTCTTTTAGTTTTTTTACACCAGTTATATTTATTATATTTGTGCCTGCTCCTTCTATTTTTGCGCCCATTCTATTTAAAAAGTTTTGTAAATCTACAATTTCTGGTTCCATAGCGGCATTTTCGATAGTAGTCTTTCCTTCCGCAAAAACTGCTGCCATCATTACACTTTCTGTTGCACCTACTGATGGGAAATCTAAATGTATATCTGCACCTACTAATTTTTCTGCTTTGCAACTAATACGGCCTTCCGATTGTTCTATTTTTACGCCTAATTTTTCAAATCCCTTTAAATGCAAATCTATTGGTCTTGAGCCAATATCACATCCCCCTG
>SFKP01000049.1 GCA_004553715.1 Clostridiales bacterium | reverse complement strand
AAAAAAGTAGTACAAACACAAAACTTTAAAAACAATTTAGTAACTACAAAAGAACGATTAAATGAATTTACATCAAAAGAAGAAAATACTTCAGCAGAAAATTATGCAAGTAATCATATTCAAAATGATATAAGTTATCTATCAAGAAAAGGTGCAACAAAGAGTAATGAAATAGGGAAAAAATCATTAGAAAATACAAAACAGAATATCATAAAAAGTAAAGAAAAAATATCAAACATTAAATCTAAAATAAAACAGAAGAAAGCACAGCAAATTAAAAATGCAGTAAAAAAACGAACAATAAAGAATGGAACTCAAAAAAGCATTAAATATGCAAAGAATGGAGCTAAACTTACTAAAAAAGGAATAAAAACATCTGAACAAGTTGCTAAAAATAGTGCAAAAGTGGCAAAACAAAGTTTTAAAGCAAGTAAAAGAGCAATAATGATTGCTAAAAGAACAGCACAATTAACTATAAAAGCAGTTAAGGTAACTGTGAAAGCAACAATAGCAACAGTAAAGGCAATAATTGCTGCAACAAAAGCTATTATTTCTGCAATAGTTGCAGGAGGTTGGGTAGCAGTTGTAATTATTTTAGTAATAGCTTTAATTGGAGGATTTGTAGCTGCAATTTTTAATAGTGATGGGGATGCAGATTATGATACCTCACAAATTCCTAATAGTGAAATAGTATTAGTTGCAAAAGCACAGATAGGAAATGAGGGAGGAGATAAATTTTGGAAATGGTATGGATTTGAAGAACATGTACATTGGTGTGCTTGTTTTGTGAGTTGGTGTGCAAACGAATGTGGTTACATAGATAAAGGTATTATTCCTAAATTTGCAGGGTGTGTTAATGGAATAGAATGGTTTAAAGAAAAAGAACAATGGCACGATAGAGGAGAAAGTTATTATCCAATAGTTGGAGATATAATTTTTTTCGATTGGAAAGATGAAAATGGTAATCAAGATGGGACAAGCGACCATGTTGGAATTGTAACAAGAACAGATATTACGAATAGAAATATTTATACAATAGAGGGAAACACAAGTAACAAATGTGCTGAAAGAATGTACTCTTTTGATGATGTTCAAGTTATGGGGTATGGTAGTCCTAAATATGAATAAAAATAGTATCAAGTAAGGTATATAAAACTTTGCTTGATACTATTTATTTTTTTGCTTTTTTATGATACAATGCAAAAAATCAAGGAGGAATATATGTTAGATAATATAGAAGTTTTATATCATAGCAGTATAAGAATTAACAAAGAAAAAATAATTTATATAGATCCATTTAAAATAGATAGAAATTTTAATGATGCAGATATTATTTTTATAACACACGACCACTATGACCATTATTCTGAAGAAGATATAGATAAGGTTATAAATGAAAACACAACTATTATAATACCAGAAGAATTATTAACAAAACTGTTAAGAAAAGGCATAAATAAAAATGCAATTATTACAGTAGAGCCAAACAAAGAATATGTGGTAAAAGGAATTAAATTTAAAACAATACCAGCATATAATACAAACAAAACATTTCATCCAAAAGGAAACGATTGGGTTGGCTACATTATTACAATAAATAATATTAGATATTATATTGCAGGAGATACAGACATTACAGAAGAAAATAAAAAAGTAAAATGTGATGTTGCTTTTGTTCCAGTTGGAGGAAGATATACAATGGATTTCAAAGAGGCAGCACAATTAATCAACGAAATACAACCTAAAATAGCAATCCCAATTCATTATGGTAGTGTAGTTGGAACAAACCAAGATGCTACAGATTTTGTGAAATTATTGCATCCAAGTATAAAAGGTATAATTTTAATGAAACAATAAATGAAAGAAGGAATGAACAATGCAATTTTCCAATAAAGATATACAACTATTTAATGAAGCAGGAATAAATGTAGAAAATAAGAATTATACAAATGATGAAGTAGAAAGATTTAAAATAAAAGTTACAGATTTTATAATGAGTCAAAGCACAAAAGATATAGAAAAATATAGCAAGAAATTTAGTAGTTTATTATAAGGGATTAGATATGAATAAAGAAGAAATAATAGAATATTGTTTAACATTAGAAAATACATTTAAAGATTGTCCATTTTCAGATGATTTTGAATCTGTTACAATGAAACATTGCAAGAATAAAAAGTGGTTTGCACTAATTATGAATGTCAAAAATAAGTTATATCTTAATGTAAAAACAGATCCAAACTATTCTGATATATTAAGAAATACTTATGATTATATAATACCTGCATATCACATGAATAAGGAACATTGGAATACAATTATTGTAGATGAAAAAGTGGACAAGACATTAGTAAAAGAAATGATAGAACAAAGTTATCAATTAACAAAGTAAAAAGAAAATAGTAAGTTGTAGGTGAGAATAAATGAAAATAATTAAATTTGATTTAAATGAAATTAAACAAAAACAAGATGGTTTTTCTTATTATATATTAGGTAGAAGTTATGATTTAGAAGAAAATGGAGCAGATCAAAATTATAATGTTGCATTGGAATATTATGAAAAAGGTAATGAATTAGGACATCCTTTATGTGAATATTCTCTGGGTATATCTTATGTGCTTGGATTAGGGGATGCACTACCAATAGATGAAGAAAAAGGTAATAAATTATTAACAGGAGCTTATCCAAGAATTATACAATTAATAAATTCACAAGATACAGATGAAACAGAAAGAATTTATGCAAAATTTGTTACAGGTGCATATCATTATTTTGGATTAGGTGATATAGAAAAAGATTATAGTCAGGCATTTGAAATAATTAAAGAGTGTGCAGAAAAAGGGCACATTGCAGCAATATATGATTTGGGCGCAAACTTTTATTATAATGGGAATGGAACAGAAAGGAATCATAAATTATCAGAATATTATTTAAGGATAGCAAAACAAGCAGGATTAAAAAGAGCAATTGATAAATATGAAGAATATGAATATGGAGAAGAAAGATAAATTACAATTTTTGAATTACTTTATACGAAAGTATAGAGTAATTTTTCTTTTTATGGTATTATAACAACAGATAGTAATTTTTTATATGAGGAGAACAAAAGTGAAAGAAGATAAAGTGATAATAATAACAATGATATTAAATTTAATTGTAGCAATATTAAAATTAGTTTCAGGAATAATTTTCTCGTTTTCAACCTTAATTGCAGATTCAATTCAATCGTTTATGGACTTTATAACTGATATTACAAGTTTAATAGCAAACAAGATAGGAAAAAGAAGAGCTAACAAAACATATCCATTTGGTTATGGACAAGTATATTATTTAGCGAATCTTTTTACAGGTATTCTGTTATTTTTAATAGGAATATTTATAGTATATCAATTCTTCTTTTTTAAGGGAGAATTAAAACCAAATAAAATATTGTTTATCATATTACTTGTAGTATTGATTTTAAAATCAATAGTAGTTAAAATACTAAAATTTTATGGCAGAAAATACAAAAGTGAATTAATGATTGAAGCTTCAAGAGAATCTTATGCAGATTTTATTTCAACTTGTGTAGTATTAATTGTGTTTATACTAACATTATTTGAAAAATATAATACAATAGACATAAATATTGATAAATTAGGCAGTTTATGTATGGCTATATATGTATTCTATACATCAATAAAAATGATAATACAAAATGTTAGAGGAATACTTACAAACGATGAAGAAAATACTGAAGTAAAAGAAGAAGTAGTAAATGAATTAAGTAAATTTAAAGAGTTGCATTTTAAAGATATTAAAGTTATAAAAATGTCTACATATTATAGTGTATTTATTCAAGTAAAAGTAGATGAAAAACTGACAATAAAAAAGTATTTGTTAATAGAAAGAAAAATTAAGTCACATTTAAAGTCTAAAAATAGATTATTTAGATTTATAGATATTGAGCCAGTATAAAAACAGAGGATAGTAAGTTGTTGTTATAAAAGGAGAGATGAATTATGGATGAAATTATACCATATATAATATTGATATTAGTTTTATTAGTATTAGAGTTGATTCAGATTGTTTGGGCTAAATCAAAAATAAAAAAATGGATATTACCGATATTATCATTTCTATTATCTGTGTATATAATGATTTATTTAATAAGTTTTGAATTAGCTAATCAAATAGGAACAGATAGACATGGTTTAATTGAAGTGGTAGATATTGGTACATGGATGATGTTTGTAATTTTTAATATACCAACTATAATTTTTATAATTACAAATGTGATAGTAAGGAAAAAATATTCATAGAACAGGTAAAAGATAAATTACAATTTTATAGTTATTGATTTATAGTAATTTACCGAAAAGATTGTCAGTAATGACAGTCTTTTTTGTACGACAAGCAGTTATACAAATAGATT
>SFKP01000048.1 GCA_004553715.1 Clostridiales bacterium | reverse complement strand
GATTTTTCCGTATACAACAAGGTTAGGCAACATTTTAATGTTCTGCATCAGCTTTTGTTTTATGAACAGTTCCCTTAGGATGATTTGGTGGTGCATAAATAGAATATAATTTTATTGGAATATTACCAATATTAGTTAAATTATGCCATTTACCTGCAGGTATTACAATTGCATAATTATCATATACTTTTCTTTGAAAATTAAGATTTTCTTTTCTATTTCCCATTTGTACCAAGCCAGTACCTTGTTCAATTCTTAAAAACTGATCTGTGTCTGAGTGCATTTCTAGACCAATGCTCTCGCCAACAGGGATACTCATAACTGTAATTTGAAAATAATTTCCGGTCCATAATGAAGTCCTAAATGTATTATTACTCTTAGTAATTTCTTCAATATTGCACACAAATGGCTCTGGACCATAATCTTTTATATAATTAGAACGAGTGCTATTAATCATATTATAATAGTTATAAATATCTCTATAATTATTATTCTTAAAATTATTCATAATTTACTCCTTTAATATATAAATATGAAATATTAAAAAAAAAATTTACAAAAATACAAACATTTAATTATAATTTTGAACTTCATAAATATTGAAAAATTTTAATGAGTATGATATTAAATATATAGGTGAAATTGGAGAAGTTTATGAAAAAATAGAAGGAAAATATGTTTATAATGCAGAAATAACGGCAGAAATAAACAAGATGAACTAGGTTACAAAAAAATAATCAAATCTATTGTATTTTTCTTGAGAATATTATAAAATTCCATAAAGGAGGGGATATTTTGAAAAAAAATAAAATTTTAATAATAGCTTTAATTGCTGTTTTAATTATTGCACTAGTTTTAGCTATTGTGTTAAACAAAAGCCAAGAAGATGAATTTATTTCTGTAAAATCAAAATCACAGTTAATGAAAATAAGTAAATCTTCATATAGCCAAAGTAATATTCTTTTAAATGCAATAGCATTTCCATTTATGTTTCAAACGAAATATTTTAATAGCTATGATAAGTACGAGATTTTAGAAGCAGATATAGCAACAGATACAATAACAACAAAAAACAACACAGCAGAAGCATATACAAAAGAGTATTCAACAACCAATGTGCAAGTTGAAAATGTTGATGAGGCAGATATAGTAAAAACAGATGGAAACTACATCTACTCATTATCAGGAAGTGATGTTGTAATTACAAATGTCACAGATCCAACAAATATTAAAATTGAATCAAAAATAGGCATTACAGATGATTTTATTGCCGAGGATTTAATTCTTTATAATAATTATTTAGTAGTAATATCCTCAAAGTATATTAATTATTATGAATATGATACTTCTATAACTGTATACGACATAACAAACAAGGCAAAACCAAAAGAAATTAAAAGCTTAATTTTATATGAACAATATTATACCTCAAGATGTATAAATGGCAAATTGCTTATTATAGCATCAGGTAATTTAAGAAAAGAAGACGATGAAATTATAACTTATTATTTGGAAGATAATAACAAACAAGAAATTGAGTTAAGCAATATCAAATATTTGAAAAACTTAATTACAAATACACAAACACTAATAGCAAGTATAGATTTAGATTCAAATAGAGAGGTATCAGTAAATTCATATTTATTTGATGTTTCAAATGCTTATATATCAGAAAACAACATGTATTTATTATCACAAGATTATGACAATAATGCAAATGTATTAGTAAAGGAAAATTTAAAAACTATATTTGGCTTTAAAGGTATAATTGGAGCAATAAAAGAGATAGATAATAATTATTATGAATATAATAGTTATACAACTATATACAAATTTAATATATCTGATGATGGAGATATTAAGTATTCAAACAAAACAAAAGTTAAAGGAACAACTATAAATCAATTTTCATTAGATGAATACGATGATAATTTAAGAATAGGACTATATACAACTCAAGGTTCTAGAGTGGTAGTTTTTAATAAAAATCTAAAACTTTTAGGAGAGACAGAATATTTATCAAAAGGTGAAAAAATGTATTCAACAAGGTTTATGGGAAATAAAGCATATATGGTTACATACAAAAATGTTGATCCATTATATGTAATAGACTTAAGTAATCCTGAAAACCCAACAGTATTAGGAAAATTAAAAATACCAGGATATAGCACATATTTACATCCTTATGATGAAACTCACCTAATTGGAATAGGAATGCAAACAGAAGAACATGTAAATAGAAATTCATATGGAAAAGTAATTAGTACAACAGCTACTATTACAGGAATGAAGATGGCAATATTTGATGTATCTGATGTAAGCAATCCAATACAAATTTCGGAGACTCTTATTGGAGATAGCAGAACTACTTCAGCAATACTTACAAATCACAAAGCATTATTATTTTCTGCAAAAAAAGGAATTATTGCAATTCCGGTAAATGGATATCCTAGTGATTTCGAGGTAAGTATATATGATTCAGATATTTCATCAATAGAAAATTCATATATAAACTATGGTAAAAAATATACTTCAGAAGGATATTTTGTATATGATATAAACTTAGAGGACGGCTTTAAATTTAAAGGTTCTATTACTCATGAAAAATCAGATACAACATACAAATATAGTATGTACAACAATAGCAGATTGCTTAGAGGTTTATGGATAGAAGACGATTTATATACTGTATCAGAAGACATGATAAAAGTAAATAATTTAGAAACACTAGAACAAATATCAGAAATAAAAATATAAAAAGGAGGAAAAATATATGAAAGAAGAAATCCTAGAAAAATCAAAAAGTTCAATGGCTGTAGCAAGTTTAACTTTAGGGATTATATCAATAGTATTTTTTACATTTTGGTTTATATCTTTGCCAACAGGAATATTAGCAATAATATTTGGTGTAAAAACTATTAAAAAATTAGGAAGTAAAATTGGAAAAGCTGGTTTAATAACAGGAATTGTTGGACTTTCATTATGTGTATTTATATACATATTTATAATCTTTATAACAATGCTTTCAATAGTATATTAATAAAATTTGCAAAATGCGCTTGGTACAGATTTTGTGCCAATATAAAAATAGCAATTCTTATAAAAGAGTTGCTATTTTCTTTTTAATCGTTATATAATGACTTCAAATAAGAGGTGCCAAGAGGGACGGGGAATTTTGGCACATGTTTGCCAAAAAGTGAACAAAAGGATGGACTTTTTTCAAAATAATGCCAAAAAACCGCAAAAAGAGTAAACTATTTATCTTTTTGGGAAAGTATGTTATAATTATATTATTGAGGTGATTATCATGGATAAAAAAATTATTTATTTAGGGGACATATCAAGACAAGTAGATAGATATTTTAACAGTATAATAGAAGATCTTTCTGAAAAAAGTAGAGTAAAAAGTATACGTATAATTGAAAAATCATTTAATAAAAATAAAGAAAAACATAGAGATATGATTTTAGAATACATTTCTAGAGCTCGAAGCCTAAATATTTATTCTGTGGGATACAGAGGAGTTTATGATGCCACTTTAAAATTATTATTAGGAAAAGGTGAATTTGCCACTAAAGAAACATTGGATGCAGAAAATGAAAAAATAAATGAAAATATTCAAAATGCACAAGAACTTTTAAAAATGGGAGCTAAAATTAGAAAACTTAAACATAGATTTGTTTTACGAACAATAGGATTTGAAGACTACAATGAGAACTTAAGATTTAATGGAATTTTGCAGTTTGGTAACAAACAATATTTTGTGTCTTCATTAGACGAACTAATAGAGATAGTAGAGCGAAGAGCTAGAGAAAGAATTATAGAGTTAAATAGTTTGAAAGCAACTTTTAAATATGTACCATATAAAGAATTAAAAAGAAGATATGTAGATTTTGAAAAGCAACAAATAGAAGAATTAGATAAAAAAATTCAAAAGCTAGAAGAAGAAAAAACTAATTTAACTAATGAACAGACAAAAAAAAGAATAGAATTAGAGATATTAAAGTTACAAGATGAAATTAACACTATGAAATTACAAAAAAATATGAGAGAAATCAAAATGCCTGAACAAACATCACAAAAAGCTGGGCAAAAAGCAAAAAAACCAAAAGATCAACAAGAAGAAAGATAAATACAATGAGAAAGCACTTATTTATAGTAGGTATTTTTCCCATTTTATTTTTAAGACATATACAAATCATTATTGTAAAATTTTTATAAATAGACTTTATTTTATATGATTTTATGTTAAAATAATATTAGAAACTATAAATTAAAATTAATGATAAAACTATATATGTATTAATAAAACCAAGAAAGGACGATTAAAAATGAAAAAAAACAAAGGTAGAAAATGTAAAATCTAGTAATAACAAAGGTTTCCTCCTACAAACAATTTAGTAAAAATCATAAATTTTCAAATATTTAAAAGATGAATTGTAAAAAATAATAACAATTTCATCTTTTTTTGATTTTATAATAACAAATTAAAATTTAAAAATTGAGAGGAGACTTAAAAATTATGGAGAACAAAGAATTACAAGAAAGCTTTATTGATAAAAAATATGTAAGACAAGGAGATTATTATATTCCAAATTTGGTATTACCAAAACAAAAGAAAATATATTTGAATAAATATGGAAGAATGAGATTAAACTATTTAAAAGAACATAAAAAAGCAGAATATACAATAATGCTTATGGAAAATACATTAATAGACCATCTATAAGAAATACAAGAAACTGCAACTAAAAGATTTAATATAATCATTAAAGATTTAAAAGCAAAAAGTGATTTAACAGAAGATATGAAAAATACAGATATGCTTTATTGGGTGGGGACAATGAATGCGATAAAACAACAAGCAGAAGAGATTATATTGAAAGAATTAATATATGTATAAATTTTTAAAAATTTAATGAAAAATTTGGAAATAAATGTTATAATATCAATCAATGAAAGCAAAATTAATTGTGCAGTTGATAACTACATAATTGGAAAGGTGGTAAAAATGACAACGGAAGAACTAGAAATATTGGTAAAACAAGGCGAAGGATATACTTTAGAATTTAAAGAGAATTTAGGTAAAAAGTTTGCAGTTGAAGTTGTTGCACTTGCTAATAGTATGGGTGGAAAAATATTGATAGGTGTAGATGATGACGGAAATATCATTGGAACAGATACCTCTAATAATCAAAGAGCAAATATACAAAATCAAATAAGTCAAATAGAGCCAAGAATAAATGTAAAAATTGAAGTAGTAGATAATGTTATTGTTGTAAATGTACCAGAGGGAGATGATAAACCTTATTCTTCAAGTGATGGGTATTATTTAAGAGCTGGTGCTATGTGTCAAAAGATGAATAGAAATGAAATTAGAGAATATTTAGAAGATGGTGGAAAAATACAATTTGATCGAATGATAAATAAAAAAGCCAAATACCCAGATGACTTTGATGAAAATGCTTATAAAAATTTTTTAAAATTATCTAACACAAGTGAAACAATTGCAAGAGAAGAATTATTGATAAACCTAAATTGTTTAGAAAAAGTAGATAATCAATATATGTTTACAAATGCAGGTGTTGTTTTCTTTGCAAAGAATCCTACTAATTTCTTAATTCAAAATTATATAACTTGTATTGCTTTTAAAGGCACAAATAGAGTTTATATTTTGGATACATTGGATTGTAATAAAGACATAATAACTAATATTGAAGATGCTTTAGCATTTGCTAAAAAACACATAAATTTAACTTATTTAATTAATGCAGAGGTTATGAGAGAACAAGGAAATGCAACAAGAAAAGAAGTTTTGGAAATCCCAGAAGATGTGTTGAAAGAGGCTATCATAAATCGGTATATGCCATCGCCAATACTTTGAAGAGGGTGCAAGAGTTATGGTAGAGATCTATGATGATAGAGTTTCAATAGTAAGTCCAGGTGGTGTGCCAAAAGGAATTACAAAAGAAAATTTTGGAAAAAGAAGTATTGCACGAAATCCTATTATTGCAGATTTATTAAGAAGAACACATTATATAGAAAAAGCAGGAACTGGTATAGGAAGAATGAGAGAATTAATGGAAGATGCAGGACTTAAAGAACCTAAATTTCAATATGATGAGTTTTTTGAGGCAAGTTTTTTAAGACCATCTTATTATGATAAAAACTATGGTACTTATGATTTATCAAACAAAAATCAAAAGAAATTTAATAATAATGAGCTTCCATTAAGTAAGATACAACAGGAAATTATAAATATAATAATAGAGCAACCTAATATTACTCAATCTGATATAGCGAAAAAATTAAAAGTAAGTAGACAATCTATTGCTACAAATATAAAAGAATTAAAAGACAATAATGTATTAGAAAGAGTTGGTGCAAACAAAAAAGGTTATTGGAAAATATTATTAGATTTACAATAAATTTTACAATAAACTTTACAATAAACTTTACAATAAATTTTAAAAAATTGTAATTAATGTGTCAAAATTATCCAGACGTCTGGACAATTAATTAAATAATAAAAATTCCAGATGTGTCTGGAATTTTTGCAACTGTGGTTGCAGAATTATAAAAAATACGCTTTGAATTTAGAAATAAGTTCAAGGCGATTTTTTTATGGAAATTTTTTACCTACAACTTTAAGATATAAACTTATACTACTTTAAGTATGAAAATAAAAATAAAGGCATTGTGGTTCGAAAGAATTTATAAGGAAGGAGGGGATGGCAATGTCAAATTTAAATTTAAAAGGATTATGGATTTAATAAATTAAAAAAAGAAAAATTTGATGAAGATGAAATATGGATTTTAAAATTAATAATAGATAGTAAAAATCAAGAAAAGGGGGTAGGACTGCCTATTGGAAATCAAACAAGTCAATGGTTTGGACTTTATTATCTTGATGAAATAGATAGATTAATAGAGGACAAGCAAAATTAAAATTAAAAAGAAATATGAAAATATTATCAAAATTAAAAGAAAGTAATTCAGTAGATGAAGATTATATAAATGTTAGATTAACTGCTTTTTATGCACATATATGCCATTCTAATGCAAGGAGCTTATATAGAAGAATAAAAAAAATAAACAATTTATAGAAAAAATATATGATTTTTATTTT
>SFKP01000013.1 GCA_004553715.1 Clostridiales bacterium | reverse complement strand
TACATGCTGTATTTGTTGATTTAGCATATTTTTCTGCTACTTTTGCTAATAATTTTAACATGTTATTCTTCCCCCTTTCTTTTCCATATTTAAATTTATGTATTAATTTATAGTATCGACGTTTGGATATTTTCATTTTTCATATATTCTTCATATCCATATTTATTGTTTGTTAGTTTATATATAAACCTTGTAATTGTTATTGTTTGAATTAGCGTTCCAAAAATCAATAAATTAGATATAACTTGGTTTTTTATAAAAAATGCAATTAACAAATTTAATGTCATTGTAATATATGATAAAAGTTTTTTTATTCTTCTTTCTTTTTTTCTTAAAATAGGCACCGCTTCTGTATCTGCAGGAGCATATAGCTTTATCATAAATATACTAAAAATCCAGATTGCAATTATCAATATAAATTTAATATTAGATGCAAGTACTATTTTACTACTTAAAAAAGCATTTCCTATATATGATATTGTTGTTGCTATAATACAACCAATATGTGTTTTTAAATGTACTCCCCCAGAAAAAGTTCTATATGGTATAATAATCAAAAAAGCTAAAACGGTTAATTTAAGTATTCTAAGAAGCCAAGCAGTTAATAAAATAATTATTGTTTTTGGTATCTCTCCTAGTACTAATTGCAAGCCATAATTAATTACTTCAGCTCTTTCATCATCTATCTCTGGCATTTTATTTCTAATTTTTTGCGTTAACATTTTACAAAACTTTTCTACCAACAAAATCACCTCTTCTATTCCCTTGGACAAGTTCATTTTAGCTCATATTTTAGATGATTTTTATTTTTTACATGAAACATAAAAAAACATATATGAAAATTTTTAAAATTCATTTTCATATATGTTTTTTGTTATTTATAAAATTTACATAACTATTTTTCCCATCTTCCATATATTCCACAAGGAAGAATCAATTTGCTATTTTTCATTGGTAATCCTATCTCTCCGGATTTTATTTTTCCATTATACTTACTCATATTTAGTGTTAATATATTAGATAATACTTCTGAAGATATTCCTGTTGTATATGAATTTATCAAAAAGAATAATGGATTTTTTGTTAGTACTTTTGTACACAATGAAACTAATTCTTCAATATTTTGCTCGAATTGCCAAACCTCACCTGATGTTCCTCTTCCATAAGATGGTGGATCCATTATTATAGCGTCATAATAACTCTCTCTTCTTATTTCTCTTTGTACAAATTTTGTTACATCATCTACTATATATCTTACAGGTCTATTCTGTAATTTAGAAGAATTAACATTTTCTTTTGCCCATGAAACCATTCCTTTTGAGCTATCTACATGGCAAACAGATGCACCTGCGTATAAACACGCAACAGTTGCACCTCCAGTGTATGCAAATAAGTTTAACACTTTAATTGGTCTTCCTGCTTTTTTTATTTTTTCTATCATCCAATCCCAATTAACTGCTTGCTCTGGGAACAAACCAGTATGCTTAAATCCCATTGGTTTTATATTAAATGTTAAGTCTTTATATTTTATTTGCCAGTTCTCTGGTAATTTTGTTTTATAACTCCAACTACCTCCACCAGTTTTGCTTCTATTATATGTAGCATCTTTTTTATTCCACATTTCAGGAAAGCTCTTTTTGCTCCATATAATTTGTGGGTCTGGTCTTACTAATATGTATTTCCCCCACTTTTCTAGTTTTTCTCCACTTGCCATATCTAATAACTCATAATCTTGCCATTTGTTTGCAACTTCCATTTTTACTCCTTTTTTTATGTCTGAAGTATTCTAAAAAAATCATAAATAAGCACTAAATTTACAACTGATAACACTCCAAACATAATAAAACATATTTTTAAAAACCTTTTTTTCATATTTAATCACTCCTTGTCCACTTTTAATGTATTCATGAGTGCTCATAAATATGATAAGTTTTAATCCAATTCTTTCTTGATTTTTCTAGCCATTTCTTCAGTAATTCCTTTAATTTTAGTTAATTCTCCAATATCTGCTTTTTTTATATTCTCTATGCTGTTAAATTTCTTAATTAATTCTTGTTTTCTTTTTTTACCAATTCCTGAAATATCATCTAACGCTGATTTAGTTGTTTCTTTATCTCTTAATTTTCTATTATATTCTATTGCTACCCTGTGTACCTCATCTTGCAGGTTAGTTATAAAATTCATTATATCTTCTGTAATTTCAATTTCTTTTCCTGTTTCATTAATTAGCTTTTTTGTTCTATGTCTGCTATCTTTTACCATTCCAAACACAGGAATTTTTAAACTATACTCTTGTATTGCTGATTTTATAGCATTTATCTGTGTTATTCCACCATCTGCAAAAATAACATCTGGAATTTTTCCAAAAGCTTTATCATTCTCCATAGAATGTTTTAATCTCCTTGAAACTACCTCTGTCATACATTTTGGATCATCCTGTTTAAATACAGTTTTAATCTTAAATCGTTTTGATAAACCTTTATGAATTATACCATCTTTTGCTACGCACATTCCAGCTACAATATAGTCTCCATGTAAATTTGATATATCAAAACTCTCTATTTGTCTTGGTAATTTTTCTAATTTTAATATCTCTTTTAACTCTAGTAATAAATTCTGTTTTGAACTGTATTTGTTTTCTAATGTGATTTTTGCATTATTTATAGCAAGTTCTACGAATCGTAATTTTTCACCTTTTTTAGGAATTTTAAATTCTATGTTTTTATTAAATGCCATATTTAGCATTTTGCTAATATTTTCGCTATCTGATATTTCTTGTTGTATCATAATTTTATTTGGTATGTCTAGCTTTTTCATATAATATTGTTTAATAAAAATAGATAATATATCTTCTATCTTTTCTTCCTGCAAATCATTTAGAAAATAGTGTTCTCTTCCTATCATTTTACTATTTCTAATAAAAAATATCTCAATACAAGTTGCTAATTCATTTTTATATAAACCAATTACATCTATACTATTTTCATTTAAGTTTGATACTTTTTGCTTTTCCGATATCTTTTTTATAGCATTTATCTTATCTCTTGCAATAGCTGCTTTTTCATATTGTTGATTAAGCGAATATTCTTGCATTTGCTCAGTTAATTCTTTAATAATCTCATTTGTTTTTCCATCTAAAAGTAAAATAATTTGATTTATAATTTTGCTATATTCTTCTTTACTAACTTTATTTGCACATGGTGCTAAACATTTTTTTATTCCATAATTTATACATGGCCTTTTTTGAAATTTCAAATTTTTACACTGTCTTATTTGAAACTTTTCTCTTATAAAAGACACCATTTCTTTTGCTGCATATACATTTGCATAAGGGCCAAAATATTTTGCTCCATCATTTTTTAATGTTCTTGTAATATAAATATTTGGAAAATCTTCCTTTATATTTATCTTTATATATGGATATGTTTTATCATCTTTTAATAAAACATTAAACTTGGGGCTGTTTTGTTTTATCAAATTGCACTCTAAAAGAAGAGCCTCTACTTCATTATCTGTCACGACATATTCAAAATGGTCTATTAATGATACCATTTTTTGAATTCTTGCAGTTTTATTTGTTTTCATAAAGTATTGTCTTACTCTGTTTTTTAACGAAACTGCTTTCCCTACATAAAGTATATCATCCTCTTTGTCTTTCATAATATAAACTCCCGGTTTTGCTGGGAGTTTTTTTAATTCTTCTTTTATATTAAACATTTTCAAAATATCCTATATAAGGTAAATTTCTATATTTTTCGTCATAATCTAGTCCGTAACCAACAACAAATTCATCTGGTATTTCAAATCCTACATAATCTACATCCACATCACATACTCTTCTTTCTTTCTTGTTAAGTAATGTACATAGTTTTAGACTATTTGGTCTTTTTAAAGTTAAATATTCTAATAAATATTTTAAAGTTCTTCCAGTATCAATTATATCTTCAATAACAATTACATCTTTGCCTCGAATACTGTCTTTTAGATCTAATTTCATCTTGATTTCGCCTGAGCTACAAGTATCTCCGCCATAACTTGATACTCTTATAAATTCTAGTCTTACATCTCCATCTATTTTTTTTGCTAAATCAACTGTAAAAAATACAGACCCTTTTAATATACAGATAAATGTAATAGTTTTCCCTTCATAATCTTTTTTTATTTGGTCTGCCATCTCTTGAATTCTTCTTTGTAATGTTTGTTCATCAATTAGTACTTTTATTTCATCCATATTAATACTCATTGTATTACCCCTTTTCAAAAAATATTCTCATAATTTACATTATACTACATCTTTTTATTAAATTAAACCCCTAAAAGGAAAAAATATGTCTGCTTATAAATATTTAGACAAAGGGACACCTTAAGACACGGGGACTTAAGTTTTTGGCTAGTGGTTTTTTGGCATTATTTTTAAAAAAAGTTCATCCTTCTTGGCAAACATGTGCCAAAATTCCCCGTCCCTTTTGGCACGTTGTTATTCAAAAATTTGTCCTACTTCTATATTGTTTCCCCTTAAAAAATCTTGTACACTCATTTTTTTTGCATTTTCTGCTTGCAATTCTAATATTAGCAAAACCTCATCTTTTGCTTTTACAAAGATTCCTTCTTTTTTGTCTATATAAATAATTGTTCCGGCACCGAATATCTAAAAACTTTTTGCTATATTCTTTAAATTCTAAATGAGTTTCAAAAAAATCTTCATTACTTATTCTTTCTATCTTCCAAATTTTAAGTTTTTTCCCATCTAAATAAGAATATGCTCCCATAATAGGGTTTAATCCTCTTACTAGGTTTTTGATTTCACTTGCTGTTTTATTTTCCCAGTCTATTCTAGCCATTTCTTTATTTAGCATTGGAGCATATGATGCTTCTCCTTGTTGTTTTGTTCTTGGAGCTATGTCATTTTCTACTTTTTTTAATGTCTCTACTAATAGTTCTCCTCCCATTTTAGAAAGTCTTTCCCATAACATCCCTGTTGTTTCATTATCTTCTATAAAAACTTCTTTTTTTAATATCATGTCTCCTGTATCCATTCCTTCATCCATATACATTGTTGTAATTCCTGTGGTTTTATCCCCATTTATTACTGCCCATTGTATTGGTGCCGCTCCTCTGTATTATTGCTCCAAATCTTGGAATATCTAATATCTCTTTTGGTAAAATCTTGCCATAGGCTACAACGCAAATTACATCTGGGTTAATCTTTTTTATTGTTTTTAACATCTCTGGGTTATTTTTTATATGTTCTGGCTGATATATAGGAATATTTTTTTCTAAAGCATATTTTTTAACAGGTGTATAAGATACCTTCATTCCTCTACCCTGTGGTTTATCTGGATTTGTTACTACTCCTACAATATTAAATTTCGCCTCATAAATTGCTTTTAATGACTCCATTGCAAAGTCTGGAGTACCCATAAATAATATATTTAACATCATACCTCCTATTTTGTCTCTTCTGGTTTTATAACTTCAAGTGTTCCAGGAATTATTTTTTGAATAAATACTTCTCCATTTAAATGGTCTATTTCATGAGCTATTGCTTGTGCAAGTAGACCTTCCCCTATGATTTTTATTTTTTCCCCATTTTCATCTAAAGCTTCTATTTCTATTTTTTCTGGTCTTTCAATTTTAGCAAATTTATTTGGAAAACTTAGGCAACCTTCTTCAACTGTTTGTGTTCCTTCTGTTTTAATAATTTTAGGATTTATAATTATATATGGCTTTTTTCCTTCTTCATATAAATCTATTACTATTACTTGTTTTAATATTCCTACTTGTACTGCTGCAAGGCCAACTCCATCATATTTATGCATTGTATCTATCATGTCTAATGCTAATTCTCTTATTTTATCATTTATTTCTTCTACTATTTTTGATTGTTTTTTTAAGATTTCGTCTCCTTCATATCTTAAATTTCTTATTGCCATATAACTTGTCTCCCTTCTACATATTTTACATCATATTCATAGGATTAATATCTGCAGATATACTAATATTTTTATATTTTAACCCATAAAACTCTTCTAATGCACTATTTATAGTATCTAATAATTTATTGCTAAGCTTTCCTTTAGCAATGATTCGCCATCTATATTTATTCTGAATTTTATCAATTGGAGCTGGCATTGGGTTAAATATCTCGATATGTATATCTGATTTATTTTTTAAAATTTTATATAAATTTTCCGATGCTTTTTTAGTTTCTTCTTTTGATATTCCGGTAATACTAAACATAATTATATCGCAAAATGGTGGATATTTCAATTGTTTTCTTAAAACAATTTCTGTGTCAAAAAACATATCATAATTTTGTTCTTTTGCACATTGGATGCAAAAATTTTCTGGATTATATGTTTGTACAATAACTTTTCCTGGCTGATTTTCTCTTCCAGCTCTTCCTGCTACTTGTGTTAATATATCAAATGTTTTTTCATTTGCTCTATAATCCTCCATATTTAGAGCTGTATCTGCTGCAATTACTCCTACTAATGTAACATTTGGGAAGTGATGCCCTTTTACTACCATTTGAGTCCCAATAAGTATATCAATATTTTCATTTTTAAATTTATTTAAAATATCTTCATGAGAGTTCTTTTTACTTACAGTGTCGATATCCATTCTAATAGTTGTAGCATTTGGAAATTCATTTTTAATTATTTCTTCTAATTTTTGAGTGCCTGTTCCAAAATATTTTACATTCTTACTTTTACAACTTGGGCAAATTGAAATGTTATTTATTTCATATCCGCAATAATGGCATTTTAACTTATTTTCTTTATAGTGGTATGTTAAACTGATATTACATCTTTTGCATTTTATAGTATAACCACAATCTCTACACATTACAAAAGTAGAAAATCCTCTTCTGTTTAAAAATAAAATAGTTTGTTTATGATTATCAATATTTTCTTGTATTAATTTTTTTAATTCAGTACTGAATGGGCTTCTATTCCCTTCGGCAATTTCTTTTCTTAAATCTACTAACTTAACTTCTGGTAAATTTGAATTATTTGCTCTTTTAGTTAATCTAATTACCTCCGCATTTTTATCTTGACTTATTTTATAATATGTTGCAACATCTGGTGTTGCACTTCCTAAAACTATAGGGATATCATTTTTCCTTGCAATATATTTTGCAATGTCTTTGCAATTATATTTAGGTGGCATATCTGATTTATAAGATGAATCGTGTTCTTCATCAATAATGATTATTCCTAAATTTTGTATTGGAGCAAATATTGCAGACCTTGCACCAATTACAATTTTTACTTTACCTTTTTTTATTTTTTCCCAAGTATCAAACCTTTCTCCTTGTGACAGTTTGCTATGCATAACTGCTATATTTTCATAACCAAATCTCGCAGAAAATCTATCTACCATTTGTGGTGTAAGTGATATTTCTGGTACTAACATAATGGCAGTTTTACCTCTTTTTATTGTTTCTTCTATTAATTGCAAATATACCTCGGTTTTCCCGAGAACCTGTTATTCCATATATCAAAAATTCTTTATACTTACTATCCTTTATTTTGTTAAATGCTGCTTTCTGTTCTTCTGTTAGTTCTAATGGTTTATCTTTTTTTACAGTTCTTCCTTGAAATGGATTTCTTATAATCCTCTCATCTACTATTTTTATAAAACCTATCTCTTCTAAATTTAGCAAAGTTTTTCTTGTTGTTTTTAAAGCTTTTTCTAATTCTAAAATATTTATACTATTATTTTTAGCAAGAAATTTTAATATCTCTTCTTGTCTTTTTGTAAGTTTTACTTTACTATTCGCGTTTTCTTCATTTAAATATACTACTTTTTCTGTTTTTTCTTTAATTCTCGCGTCTAAATTTTTAGATGTAGAACCTGGTGGTAGCATAAGTTTAATACATTCAGAAATATTACAGAAATATCTTCTTGCCATTAATTTAGCAAAATTAATATCTTCTTCTGTTAAAATTGTATCTTCTATTTTTATAATTTCTTTAGTTGCAAAACTTGACGTTTCTTTTAAATTTATAATATAACCTTCTTCTTTTTTGTTTCTTAATGGCACAAAAACTCTATTGCCTATTTTAACTGATTCTTCTAGTTTTTTAGGCACTATGTAATCTAAATTTTTATTTAAAGATATTGCATTTGTATTTATTATAACCTCTGCTATCATCGCTTTTTCTCCCATAAAATTTATGTAAGAATTATATCATATCAAAAAATTAAAGTAAACCCACGTAAGACCAATATGGGGGCATGCGTGGGTTTTGTTTTAGAATTACATTCCTGTTTTAGGTAATTTTATCTCTTTTGCTTCAACATTTACTGTTTGTTCTGATTCTAAATTAAATACTTCTATTTCTGTTTCTATAATATTTTCCTCTAATTTCACCTCCTTTTCAGAATTGTTTATTGTAATATTTACTATTTCGTTATATGTAACATCCACCTCAATTAACTTGTTATATAAACTATAACCTTCAACAGTTTTGGTTTCCTTTATATAATACTTACCTGGCAATAAGTTATCTATTACAATTTTTCCATTTTCATCAGTAGTAAGTTCTGTTTCTATAATTTCTTGATTCTCATTTAATAGTTGAAATTGAACTCCTTTTAATGGCATATTTGTTTCTTTTGTTTTTTTTAAGATTATAATTTTAGTTTCATTTTTACCATAATATATTTTACTGTTTCCTGTTCCGTCTTCATATACATCTCCTGTTAGTGCATAATCTTGTGTGCTACTGTTTCCGGAGTCCCCGAAGATTATTGGTTTTGTTTTTACTTTTCCAAACACATTGACTGAAAAACAGCCTTCTTTGTTTATGTTTAAAAGCGGTATCAATATTTTAAATTTTTCACCTGCCTCAAATGTTTGTTTTTCATTATTATTCATATCTGTAATAAAGGTTCCTTCAGGCATATCTCCAACAATTTCTGCATTATATCCATTTATCGTAGCTTTTGCTAAAACACTAAATGTTTTCGATATATATTTGTTATTAATATTATCTATTGTCCATACATTTGAATCTGGTGATATTTCTAAATCCGAAGATACTTTCACTGCATTACCATTATTTGCTATTTCTACTATTTTCTTTAATGCAGTTACTGCTCTTTGACCTGCTTCTCCAATCCCAACATAATCATTTACATCTCTTCCGCAATAAACACAATATACTGCTTGCTTTGTAGCTGAAAATGCCTCTTCTTCTGTTGCACATCCTAATTCTTCTAAACTTTTATATGGATAACCATTTGTTATCGCTCTCCATACTTTTACATTTGATATTAATTCTTTTGTTGAAACTAGCATATTTGATAATTCGCCTACTCCAGGTAAATCACTATTTAAACAATATGCTGGATATTCTTTCCCATCTTTTGAATATACAACAATTGTACATATTATACTAGAATTTTTATATTTTATTAAATTTTCTGCTCTTCCTTTTGAATATAATTCTGCACTATTTATTGAAATAGTAGCACTACTTATTATTGGCATTATTGCCATACTTAAAGTTATTATTATACTAAATATTAGTAATATTTTTTTAATTTTTCTCATTTTATTAATTCTTCCTTTCTCTTGCTTGTATGCATCTTCTTAATTTTGGTTCATTTTCAACACATGTAATTAAAGTAATAATATTTTCATTACTGTTTTTTAGATATGACCAATCCGAATCATTTATAACAGTGATTAAATTTACATTATAGATTTTTTCTCCATAACAGGTTTTATAAATTATTTCATCACCTTGTTTTAACTCTTTTAATCTTTCAAAATAATTTACAGGATATCCTCTATTATGTGCAGCTAAACCAACATTTCCTTCCCATATACTTGTATCTTGAAAATGCCCTACAAATTTACTCATAACTTCTTGGCTTGTCCCTTCACTAATTGGTGCTTTTAAACTTATAATTGGTATTTCAATTTCCCAAATATCATTTATTGTGTTTGCCAATTCCTCTTTCTGTTTTTCTTTTACGGCCTCATCTACATCAGTTTTTTCTATGTTTGTTTCTTTGGTTTCATCAATTACATTAGTTCTTTCTATTTCTTTTGTTTCTTTTATCTCTTGAGATACTACATCGTTTTCATTTGCTAAACTAGTATAACCAATATTTATCACTATAAAAATTAACAGTGAAATTATAAAAGTCATACAATCAACATTTAGCCTAGTATAGCTAATCAGATTGGCATCACTCCTTTTATTTAGTTTTTTAAAATTGGGATTTTTTTAAGAATTAAGATTAGGTTGCCTAACCTTGTTGTATACGGAAAAATCTTATACTGTGTCAAAATAATATTAGATTTTTCCTATACAGTAAAAAATCTTTGAAATAATTTAAATTTTTTTAAATAAAATTTAATATGAATTAATTAATATAAATTAATCTTAGCATAATTCCTTATCTAATGCAAGAAAAATCGTTCGACAACATTCGACAACATTCATTATAATAAGAGTAGCTTTTTCTTGAGTAAGTATAGCAACTTCTATTTCTTGAAATATAATATTCTTTACTAATTTAATTATTTTTTTCGTGTTTATTTCTTTGCTATCTTCAACTATCTCTTCTAAATTGCAATTTTCATATGTTTTATATCTTATGTTATCAGTTATATCAATATATTAATTTTTGATTATTTTTGTATTTTCTTTCTTATATACTCGTATATTACTATACTTGTTGCTACTGCTGCATTTAGGCTTTCGGTTTTCCCTAGCATTGGTATTTTCATTTTAATGTCTGATAAAGTTTGAACTTCTTTGCTTACACCGTTTGCTTCATTTCCTACTACTATTACTTTTTTAGTATAATCTACATCATATATCAATTTATCTGTATCTAAACAAGTAGAGGCTATTTCAAATTTATGTCTTTTTACTTCTTTTAATGTTTTTATTAAATCATCTGTTTCTATGATATTTACTCTAAATATTGCTCCCATTGTAGAGCGAACTACTTTAGGGTTATATACATCTCCGCTTCTTTTCGAAAGTATTACTTGTGACAAGCCTGCACTATCTATACTTCTTAAGATTGTTCCGATATTTCCTGGGTCTTGCACATCATCTAAAGCAATAATTATATCTTGTTTATAGTCAATTCCTAAAACATTGTTTTTTTCTACTACTGCTAAAATTCCTTGTGGGTTTTGAACATCAGAAATACTAAAAAACACTTTTTCATCAACATATATGCAATTATATTTTGCAATGTCGTATAACAAAGTTTGACCAATTTCTTCTTGTTTATTGCAATTATCACATACAACAATTGTTTTAATATTTGCTTTTTCCATAATTGCTTCTTTTATTAATTTGATTCCTTCAATAATGTACTCATTATACTCATCTCTGTACTTTTTTTCTTTTAGCTTTCTTATATGTTTTACACTTTCATTATCTTTACTTGTTATCAACATAAAAAATCTTCAATCTCCTCTACTACACGATTTTTGTCTTCTAACTTATATGTAACATAAGGTACAAATCCTGTTGAAAATTTTATTCTTGATTTATATTTTTCTAATAGTTTTGCTACATCTAAATTAAATGTCTCTTGATTAAAATAGAATACTACGTTTTCTTGCTTCTGCATTATTTTGTGTACTCCAGCTTGCTTGCATAATTGTTTGATTTTTGCTATTTCAAGTAAGCTATCTACTTCTTCTGGTGCTTTTCCAAATCTATCTTCAATATCTTCTTTTATCTTTCTAATATCTTCATCAGTTCTGCATAATGCAATAGCTTGGTACACTTCTATTTTTTGATTTCCATTTTCAATATAATTATCTGGTATAAAGCTTGAAACATTGATGTCTATAATAATATCTGGATCTGGCTCTACCTTTACACCTTTTTCTTCTTTTATAACTTCATCTAGTAATTTGCAATACATGTCATATCCTACTTGGTCTAAATGTCCATGTTGCATTTCTCCGTAATAAACTTCCTGCTCCCCTTATTTCTAAATCTCTCATTGCTATTTTAAATCCTGAACCAAATTCTGTAAATTCTTTTATAGCTTTTAGTCTTTTGTCTGCCACTTCATTTATTAGTTTGTCTCTTTTATATGTAATATATGCAAAAGCCTGCCTATCGGCTCTACCAACTCTTCCTCTTATTTGATATAATTGTGCTAATCCTAATCTATCTGCATTTTCTACAATGATAGTATTTGCATTTGGAATGTCTATTCCAGATTCTAATATAGTTGTACAAACTAATACATCTATCTTTTTATTTATAAAGTCTAACATTATATCTTCTAATTCTCTACCAGACATTTTACCATGTGCGAAAGCAACTTTTGCTTCTGGTATAAGATTTTGAATATCTACTGCTTTCTTTTCTATTCCTTGAACATTGTTAAATAAATAAAAAACCTGTCCTTCACGCTCTAATTCTTTTGTTATAGCCTCCTTTATAACTTCTGCATCATATTCTAATACATAAGTTTGTACTGGTCTTCTATTTTGTGGTGGCTCATATAGGCACGACATATCTCTTATTCCTACAACAGACATGTGCAAAGTTCTAGGTATTGGTGTTGCTGTCATAGTCAGTACATCCACATTATTTTTTAGAGTTTTTATCCTTTCTTTATCTTTTACTCCAAATCTGTGCTCCTCATCAATTATTAAAAATCCTAAATCTTTAAATTCTACATCTTTGCTAAGTAATCTATGAGTGCCAATTACTATATCAATTTCACCTAATTTGATTTTTTTAATAATTTCTTCTTGTTTTGCTTTGGTTACAAATCTATTTAGAAGAGCTATTCTAATTGGAAAGTCTTTCATCCTTTCGCAAAAAGCTTCGTATTGTTGATTTGCAAGTATTGTTGTTGGGACCAAATATGCTACTTGTTTTTGGTCCATACAAGCTTTAAATGCTCCCCTCATCGCAACTTCAGTTTTGCCATACCCAACATCTCCGCATAAAAGTCTATCCATTGGTTTTTCTCTTTCCATATCTTTTTTCATTTCTTCTATGCTTCTTAGTTGGTCTTCTGTTTCCTCAAAAGGAAAATCTTCTTCAAATTGTTTTTGCCATTCTGTGTCTTTTGAAAACATATAGCCTTTTGCTTTTTCTCTTTTTGCATACAACAAAATTAAGTCTTTTGCAATTTCTTGTAGATTCGATTTTACCTTTCTCTTTGTATTTTCCCAATCTTTTGTTCCAAGCTTGCTAAGCTTTGGAGCAGCTTCTCCTGCTCCTATATATTTTCTAATATTATCTAAATTATTTGTTGGTATATATAATATTCCATCATCTTTGTATTTAATTTTTACATAATCTTTTACGTTTCCATCTGTTTTTATTGTTTCTATTCCTACAAACTGACCTATTCCATTGGTTCTATGAACAATATAATCTCCTTGTTTTAGGTCTGAAAATATTATAGTTTCGCCTTGTTTAAATTCTTTTCCAATTTTTTTGGTTCTTTTTGCACTTGGCTCTAGCACTTCTCCTAACGATATTACAACTAAATTAAAATCATAACTTTCAAACCCTCTAGAAAGGCTACCTTCAGTAATTATGATATTTGGAGTAATTTCTTCTACTTTTTTGCTTAAAAATGGATTAATAGGTTTTGTCTTTGGTTTTTCTATCTTTTCTTCAACTAATTTTTCTATCTTATTTACATTATCTTTTTTTCCACATAATATTACTACTGTTTTCTTTGCATCAACTGCTTTTTGTATCTCCTCAAACAGTATATCCATTGAACTGCGAAAAAAGTTCACCTCCCTATAGCTAAAGCTATATCCGTTTCTTTTCGCATGCATACTTTGTTTATCTACAAACCCTATGTCTTGCTTTTCTAAATATATTGTTTGAAATTGTTTTAAATTTTCTACAAATTCTAAATAATCTCCAACATCTTCTAGTGCTTGTGGTATTATTCTGTTTTTTTCCATCAATGATGACATTAATACTTGCAAATCTTTTTTTATATTCTCAGCTCTTGCCTTTATTTTACTTATTTCATCTACAAATATTAAATAATCTTTTTTTAAATAATCTAAAAAGCTTACTCTTTTTTCATAAAAATAGTTAAAATATTTATCTATTTTAGAAAGATACTCCCCTTCTTTTAAGTCTTCAATATCTTCCTTTTCTCCTGCTTCTTCTATATCTTTTATAATTTCTTCTAAATTTTTTTCTAATACAAATTCATGTGCTGGGAAAATTTTTACTGCATCAATTTTTTCTGTTGATTTTTGTGATGAAATATTAAAATTTCTTATTGAATCTATTTCATCTCCCCAAAGCTCTATTCTAACGCCTTTATCTACATCTGTTGCAATGTCTAGGATTCCTCCTCTTATACTAAATGTTGCTCTTGTTTCTACTACATCTTGTCTTTCATATCCTAGATTTACAAGAGTTTGTTTTATTTTATCTAAATTAATATTATCTCCAACTTTTAAATTTAATATGTTTTTATATAAATTATTACTTGAAATTATTTTTTGATTTACTGCTTCAATGGTTGTGACGATTATTTTTGCCTTTTTTTCATATATTTTGTTTAATACTGAAATTCTAGTATATAAGCTATCTTTGCTTTCTGCTAAAAAATCGTATGCTAATATTTCCCTTTTAGGGAAATATGTAATATCATCAGTAAAATATTGCAAATCTTTAATTAGTTGCTTTGCCTGTAATTCGTTATATGTCACTATACAAATTGGCTTTTCAGCATAAAAAAAAGTAGAATATGCAAAATGAATTTTGGCAACATCTGTTAATCCTGAAAGCATTATTGGATTTATGCCATTTTTTACATCTTCTATATATGAATTGAATTTCTTAAAATTTGGTAATACCTTTATAATCTCGTCCATAAAAAACCTTTCTTTAAGCAATATTATCTTATAATTATACTACAAAAGATAAGTGTTTTCAAGCATTTTTTGAAGGTTACTGCTACGCTAAAATTTATACAAAGGGACACCTTCAGACACTGGGACTTAAGTTTTTGTCTAGCGGGTTTCGAGCCTTTGCATTATTCATTCTTCATTATTTGCTAAAAACTAAAGCGTATCTCTTTATTAAAAAACAAGCTAAATGAATGTAGAATAATGAATAATAAAAATGTGCGACAGTTCCTGTCGCACATTTTTTGGCAGGGGTAGAAGGATTCGAACCCTCACAGGCGGTTTTGGAGACCGATGTGCTACCATTGACACTATACCCCTACATCAATATATAAATATTAACACATTTTTTTAATATAAGCAAGAGAAAAGATAACCCCAATTTTCAAATTAGTAGCTCCACGTGTCGGTTGCACTTTTCTTTTCGTGCTTTAGCTTAAGAAAAGAAAATGTCCAACCGACAGCAAGATGGAGTGGATTATATATTAATTAGTCTGAGCTGTAACATTAATTTAAAAATAAGAATATCTTATTATATTTTGGAAAAACTATGTTTATGCTATAATATTGGAGGTACCACTATGTTATTTAAGATTTTTTTGCTTTCTCTTTTTTCAATTGTTATTCTGTTTTTCTTAACCAAACTTGCTGGAAATAGAGAAATGTCACAATTAACTATGTTTGACTATATCGTGAGTATTACTATTGGTTCTATTGCAGCAGAGATGTCTACTTCCTTAGAAAATAATTTTTGGGAACCTGTTGTTGCAATGCTAACTTATGGTATTATTTCTACTCTCATTGCATACTTAACTTGTAAATCTATTAAATTTAGAAGGTTTATTTCTGGCAAAACTCTTCTTCTCTATGATAACGGAGAATTTTTTAGGGAAAATTTTATTCACGCTAAATTAGATTTAAATGAATTCTTAATGCAAGCTAGAATTAATGGTTACTTTAATCTTTCCGATCTTCAAACAGCTATACTAGAATCAAATGGTAGAATTAGTTTTCTGCCAAACAGCCTAAATAGACCCGCTACTCCAAATGATTTAAACTTAAATCCTGAAGCTGATAATGTTATTATTAATGTAATTCTGGATGGGAAATTGCTTGTAGAAAATTTAAAGAAAACCGGTAATTCTGAGGCTTGGCTTGATAAAGAACTTAAAAAACAAGGAATAGAAGACATAAAAAATATTTTTTTGGCAACATGTGATAATTCAAATAAATTAACTGTTTATATGAAAATTGATAAAAAGAATTCTCATGATTTTTTTGAATAAAAACTTTGCTCGTGTTGATACCAGTTAATGGTTTTAATATATACACTTTTTCTATGAGATATAGCATTTTTTCCCTAATCTATAGAAGAAAGAATGTCTTACATCCCACAAGTTGGCTCAAATTTGAAAGCAATACTATTATCTAATAAAAACGGAACTTTGGTATAGACATTATAAAAATTTTATAGTAAAATAGGCAATAGTGAATATATTTTAATGGAGGTCAATATGCCTATTATTGTCAAATACTTAATAACATTTTTTGTTGGAATTCTACCTATTATAGAATTAAGAGGTGCTATTCCTATTGGAGTTGGTCTTGGTCTTTCATATTTTGAATCATTTATTTTTAGTTTTCTCGGAAACATTTTACCCATATACTTTATAGTAAAGTACATAAGACCACTTTTCGACTTTTTTGGAAGATGGAAACCTTTTAAAAAAATTATAGATTTTGCAACAAATAAAGCAACTAAAAAAATAGAAAATAGCCCGCGCTTGCAAACCTTTACTGCACTTGGATTATTTATGTTTGTTGCAATTCCAATACCTGGAACAGGTGCTTGGGTTGGTTCGCTTATTGCAAACTTTTTAAATTTGCCACCTAAAAAAGCTATACCACCAATTATTCTTGGAGTTCTTACTGCAGGAATAATTGTTCTTACAATAACAGCTATTTCATTTGGTGGAATTAATTATATTTTTAGTCATTAAGACGGAAAAAAGTGGCTTTGCCACTTTTTTATTGTATAGGGAAAATCGACTATTATCTTAACCCAATATAAGATTTTTCCGTATACAACAAGGTTAGACAACCTTTTTCCTTTATTTTTCTATTTTTTTTACTTTATTTTTATTTTCTATAAAATCATTTAATATTGTCTTTATTACTGCAATTATTGGCACTCCTAAAAACATTCCTAAAAATCCAAAATATGCACCACCAACTGTTACTGCAAATATTATCAATATTCTACTTATTTTTAATGCATCTTTTACAATTTTTGGATTAATTATATTTGCATCTATTTGTTGCAAAATTGTAGTTATAATTGCCATCCATATAGCTTTGCCAAATCCTCCTGTAAATATAGTAATTACTGCAGCAATAATTATAGAAAAAATTGCTCCAAAGTATGGTATTACATTAAATAGTCCTATCATAAATCCTAGTAAAATAGCATATTTTACTTTCATTATAGATAATGCAATTGACATTATTATTCCTACAATTATTCCATCTGTAATTTGGCTTGATATGTATTTTGAAAAAACCATGTTCGTTTCTTCAAAATATCTATCCATCTTCTTGCAAGTATTTGTGCTAAAAATTGCCTTATTTAATCTTCTTATAAACTTTAATATATCTGTTCTTTCTAATAAAATATATATAGATATAATTATTGCAACAAATGTAGAAAATATACCTCTTGCAACTCCTACAACTTTGCCTATATATTCTGTTATATTATCCTTATTTACTATTTTTGTTATATCTATTTGTTCTAATTCATTAATTATCTCTGTAATAGATTCATTTTTCCAAAAACTATCTTCTGGTTGAATGTCTATATATGCTTTTGCGCGCGCATAATACCCTGGTAAATTGCTTGCTAAGTCAACTATACTTTTAGAAATTGTTGGAAAAATTATATTAATTAAAAATATAATAAATAGCACTGTTATCAGATATACTGATAATATTGACAATGGCCTTGCATATTTTGAGGTTTTCTTATTTCTCCTAAATGCTGCTTCGATATACCTACATGGTATATATAAAATATATGCAATAAGTGCTCCTGATAAAAATGGTAATATTACTTCAAATAATCTAGAAAACCATATTGATATCGCTGTAAAATTATCTAAAGTTTTATAAACTACAATTACTGCTACTGCAAATAAAAACCAATAAAGCCATCCGTGCTTTTTTTTTAAGTCGTTCATATTTAATCACATTCCTTTCTAATTCTTAAAACTCTCCTTCTTTTATTTCTATACCTATTGGACAGTGATCACTACCAAATATATCATCATATATGAAAGCATCATCTAATACTTTTACTATTCTATCAGACATTAGAAAATAGTCAATACGCCAACCAATATTTTTTTCTCTAGCATTTCCCATATATGACCACCAAGTATAACTATTTTCTTTGTTTGGATATATAATTCTATATGTATCCGAAAATCCTGCTTCTAATAATTTAGTCATTTTATTTCTTTCTTCATCAGTAAATCCTGCATTTTTATGATTTGTTTTAGGATTTTTCAAATCAATTTCTTTATGAGCTACATTTAAATCCCCACATATAATTACAGGTTTTTTAAAATCTAAGTCTTGTAAATATGCTTTAAAATCCTCTTCCCAAAGCATTCTATAATCTAGCCTTGCTAATTCCCTTCCGAGAATTTGGAGTATAGCAATTAACAAAAAAGAATTTTTCAAATTCTAACGTTATAACTCTTCCTTCTTCATCGTGAATTTCTTTTCCAATTCCATATGTTACATTTATTGGTTTTACTTTTGAAAAAATCGCTGTTCCTGAATACCCTTTTCTTTTAGCATAATTGTAGAATTGGTAGTAACCATCTATATTTACTTCTAACTGCCCTTCCTGCATTTTTGTTTCTTGTAAACAAAAAATATCCGCATTAAAATTATCGAATATCTCTTTAAAACCTTTTTTATATATTGCTCGCAATCCATTTACATTCCACGAAATAAACTTCATATTTTCTCCTTTACTGTCAATGGGGACGGAGATTTTTGACAGTATCATTTATTTATTGGTGGAGATGGAGGGAGTCGAACCCTCGTCCAATAAGCCTTCCACAAAAACTTCTACGAGTGTAGTTTATTATTTTTTATTCCCTCAAATTCTTGCAAATAAACAGGCTTGAATTTTTTTGGTAGCCTTTAGATACCCATTATTCCCAGGCAGAAATAATTTTGTTTCCTACTATAAGTCGACGCCTTATTCATATTAAGTAGGCTCTATGGTAAGACGACGTTGCACTTAGGCAGCGTATGCTAATTGTCTATCAGCGTTTATTTTTATTTCGCTTTTTTAAAGTGGCCAAAGCGACCATCCACTACTCGCTATCTTTGTTTCTAGATTATCGTCGAAACCAAATACATCCCCGTGTACTATTTAATTATACACTGTTTTTGGCTAAAATACAACTTAAATCTCTATTCGCTTAGAAAATTTTTTATCCACCATGTTTTTTAATACTGAATTTTCTGTTTTCTTTAATTCTGGATCATCCTCCATAATAGCTACTGCTACACTTTGCACTCTTTTTAATAGCTCCATATCAGAAAATAAATTTGCAATTTTAAGTTCTGGAAGTCCGTGCTGTCTTGTTCCAAAAAATTCTCCTGAGCCTCGTAATTCTAAGTCTTTTTCTGAAATTACAAAACCATCATTTGTTTTTACCATTATATCCATTCTTTGTTTTGTAAGTTCAGATTTACCTTTATATTTTAAAATACAATATGATTTAAAATTGCCTCGTCCTACCCTTCCTCTTAATTGGTGAAGCGTAGCTAATCCAAATCTTTCTGCATTTTCTATTACCATTATATTTGCATTCGGAACGTCTACTCCAACTTCAATTACAGTTGTTGAAATTAATATATCGATTTCTCCGTTTTTAAATTTAGTCATAATCTCATCTTTTTCTTTTGGTTTCATTTTTCCATAAATATATTCAACTCTGTAATTTTTAAATATCTCATTTTTATATTTATCAGCTAATTCTATAACTGCTTTTGCATCAATTTCTTCTGTTTCTTCTACTAATGGACATACAATATAGCATTGCCTTCCTTCTAATATCTGTTTTTCTATAAATTGATTTACTCTTCCTTCCATACCAGTCGTCACAGCAAAGGTATCAATCTTTTGCCTTCCTGGTGGCAATTCATTTATTATTGAAATATCTAAATCTCCATACAAGATTAACGCTAAAGTTCTAGGTATCGGAGTTGCACTCATCACTAACACATCTGGATTTTTGCCTTTTGTATTTAAAATTTCTCTTTGTCTTACTCCAAATCTATGTTGCTCATCTGTGACAACCAATCCTAAATTGCAGAATTCAACACTTTCTTCTAATAGAGCATGTGTTCCGATTATTACATCTATTTTGCCATTTTTTAGATTTTCTAAAACTTTCTCTTTTTGTTTTTTTGACATTCCACTTATTAATATCTGTGAGTTTATGTCAAATTTTTCTAATATTTTATTAAAATTTTCTAAATGCTGTTTTGCAAGTATTGCAGTTGGTGCCATTACAGCTACTTGGTATCCGTTTTTTACAGCTTTATATGTTGCAACAATTGATACTGCAGTTTTACCGAGAACCAACATCTCCTTGTAGCAATCTATTCATTGGTTTTACATTTTCCATATCATTTTCTATTTCTTCTAACACATTTTCTTGTGCTTTTGTTAATTTATATGGCAATGTATTTATTATTTCAGACATTTTTATATCTTTTGAAAATTCTATTCCATCTGTTTCTATATTATATTTATTCTTTAAATTCAATAGTGCTAATTGCATTATTAAAAGCTCTTCAAAAGATAATCTTAGCTTTGCCTTGTTGTATTTTTCAAAACTTTCTGGAAAATGAATTTCTTTTATTGCTTCATTTATTTCCATTAGATTATATTTTTTAAGTATATATTCTGGCAGAGTTTCATCTAAATTTCCAACTACTTCTGTAATGCCATTTTCAATAATTTTTCTTAATGTGTTTTGTGATAAATTATATGTTGAAGGGTATATTGGAATTATTTTGCCTGTGTTTTTATCTGAATTTTCCTCATCAAATACAGGAGAAATCATTTCTATTTGTCTTGGAGTTCTTTTAATCTTTCCAAAGAAACTGTATTTTTGACCTATCTTAAAATAGTTTTTTAGGTATCCCATATTAAACCAAGTAATAACTAAAATACCTGTTTCATCTCTTACTGTTAACTTGCATATTGACATATTAGCTCTAATTTTTGTTTCTGAAAGTCTTGACATTGCAACAGCTTCTATTAGAGTTTCTTCCCCATCTACTACTTCTGCAATTTGTTTTGGATTACTTCTATCTTCATAATCTCTTGGGAAATATGTTATTAAATCTTCTAAAGTAAAAATGTTTAATTTGTTCAATAATTTTACTCTGTTTGGGCCTACTCCTTTTATGTATTTTACATCTTTTAATAAATCTAGCATTTTTAATCACATTCCTCCTTACTGTATAAACTCGGTTTGGAAAGAATTAAATTACTTTTCAACTTCTACTCCTTATTTAATTTTTCTAATTTATACTTTAACCCCGTATTTCTCTTTTTTGAATCAATATTTCCAATCATAAATTTTGCAATTTCAATATTCCCTACAATGATTAATAGTTTTTTTGCTCTTGTTATTCCTGTATATAGTAAATTTCTTGTAAGAAGCATTGGAGCCGCTGCTGGCAAGCATAGTATTACAACATCAAATTCACTTCCGTTGTGACTTATGTATTGTTAGTGCATATGCATGTTCTATTTGTTCTAAATCGTTGTATTCATACCACACAGTTTTTCCATCATCAAATATAATTTCTATTTGTTTTGCATCATCATCTATGTCTTTAATTTTCCCTATTTCTCCATTAAAAACGCCTGTCCCTGTTTCTTCATCTTTCATCCAATAAATATCATAATTATTTTTTATTTGCATTACTCTGTCATCTATTCTAAATATTCTTTCTCCATAAGTCTTTTCCTTTTTATGTTTTTCACCATTTAGCTCTTTTTGTAATGCTTTATTTAATTCTTTGGTTCCAAGCATTCCTTTTTTTGTTGGTGTTAGGACCTGAATATTTTTAAAGAAATCATAATTGCCATAATTTTTAAGTCTTCCTGAACATAGCGAAATAACCTCTTTTAAAGCCTTTTCTTGTGAGGCTTCGTTTATAAAGAAAAAGTCTTTCTCCTTTTCATCATCCGCTTCTTTTATTAAAAGCTGTTCTCCTTCATTTACCCTGTGAGCATTTATTACTATTTTGCTTTTTGCAGCTTGTCTAAAAATTTCATTTAGCTCAACAGTAGGTATTATATTTGATTCTATTATATCTTTTAAAACATTTCCTGGTCCTACAGATGGTAATTGATTTGCATCTCCTACTAAAACTAATTTTGTTCCTAAATAAATTCCTTTTAAGATATAGTTCATTAAAAAAACATCCACCATTGACATTTCATCTACTATTATCACATCTGCATCAATAGGAGTTATTGGGCACTCTAGTCTATCCATTGTTAAACTTTCTTCTTGCTTTCCTATTTCTAATAATCTATGTATTGTTTTTGCTTCTTCTCCTGTTGTTTCTGTCATTCTTTTAGCTGCTCTACCTGTTGGAGCACATAACACTACTTTTTTGCCCTCTTTTTTATACATATCTATTATGAATTTGATGATTGTAGTCTTCCCTGTTCCTGGTCCACCTGTAATTATGCATACATTATTAGTGTTTACAAGTTTTACAGCTTCTTTTTGTTTGCTAGATAAAATTATATTTGTAGATTTTTCTATTTTTTTAAATTTTGAATCAAAATTTTTAATGTTTTTAATATTGTTTGCTTTTTCTAATGCTACTATTTTTTCAGCAATGTTTTTTTCGCAAGTATAAAATGTGTTTAAAGCTATCCATTCTTGATCCTCTTGTTCCTCAAACATTATGTCTTTTTTAGAATGTAAATTAATAATAGCTTCTTTAATATTTTCTGTGCTTGAGCCGATTAAATTTTTTACGAATTCTATCAAATTTTCTTTTACAACTTCCGTATTGCCATTATTGCTTGCAATGCACAGACTATATTTTATTGCACTTTCTATTCTTTTTGCATCATCTATATTTATTCCTAAATCCATCGCCATTTTGTCTATTTTAGTAAAATCAACACCATAAGTAATATCTAACAAAATATATGGATTTTTCTCTATCTCTTCTATGGCACCTTTGCCTAAAGCCGTATATACTTTTTTGCAATTTTGAGCACTTATTCCGAAATCGTTCTAAGAATCCCACTATTTGCCATAGCTCCCACTTTTCAGAAAATTCTTCGCCAATAATTATTGCTTTTTCTGCTGTAATTCCTTTTATTTGGCTTAGTTTTTCAGGCTCAAATCTTAACACCTCTAAGGTGCTTTCTTTAAACGTATTTACTATTTTTTTAGCAGTTGCTACACCAATTCCTTTTATTATTCCTCCTGCTAAGTATCTTTCTAAAGCTTCTATTGTATCTGGCATTATTTTTTCGAAGGTATCTATTTTAAACTGTCTTCCATAGTCTGTGTGAACTATGAAATTCCCTTGTAATTTTAAGCTATCTCCTTTATTTATAAATGGCAAATAACCAACAGCCGTTGTCAGTTCTTCTTCAGTTTCAAATTCTGCTACTGTATATCCATTTATTTCATTTTGATAAATTATTTCTGTTATCTGCCCTTTTATTTCCACTTTATTTCTCCATTTCGTATTTTACAATAATATTTTTAATATGATTAATATAATTGCCCCAGGTATTCCTAAAATTCCTACAAAAATTGATGTTATGATATTAAGCCCTATTGTGAATCCCCAAATTCCACCAATTAAGTTAATAATAAAAATCAATAACCCACCAAGTACTGTGTTTATCAATAATTTCAATATTTTTTTAATTGGAAATAAAAATATTTTTCCAATTATAAGAATAGCTACTGCACACCCTGCTATTGTTAATATATTATATATATCCAAATTTCTCACCTCTTCAAATAAAATATATTCCAAGCACTTTATTAATATACTTGAATTTGATACATATTAGTATTACCAATCCATTCATCACACTCGTTTAAGAAAAATGTATCAGTTTGTCCTGCGATATAATCTATTATAATTCTTTTAATATTTGTTTCTCCGTGTGATTTCATTTTTTCTATAAAGTTTAAAAGCTCTTTTTCGGTTTCTTTCTTAAATACACCTTTTTCAGCGATTTTTAAATATTTTTGATATAATTTATTAAATAGCTTTTCTATTTTATCATAATGCAATTCCGCAATAGCTGAATGATAGATATTAGAATAATTCCAGTTTTGTAATTCAATTAAAGCTTCAAATACTTCTTGAGAGAAGTGCAAATATTCTTTATCCATACTATTTTCAATAATATCTTTAATTAGTGTATCTACTATAGTAGCATTGCTTGTTCCAAGCACCTTTTGTACCTTTTTTGGCAAACTACTTCTTTCTATTACTCCAACAGTAATTGCATCTTCAATGTCGCGGCCAATATACGCTATTACATCTGATACTCTTACTACACAGCCTTCTAATGTCATTGGAATAATCTCTTTGCTATAATCTGCTATTTTAAATGCCATTTTTACATCATATTCGAAATCTGATATTGTTTTGTCTTTTTTGTATTCATATTTGTTTTTTAAAATCTCACCATTATGTGAAATTATTCCATCTAATGTTTGCATACTTATATTTAGGTTTTCTATATCTTTTAAAATTCTAACACTTTGAGCATTGTGGCAAAAAAAGCCAATACCTTCTCTTTTACAAATATCATTTAGAATGTCTTCTCCTTTATGTCCAAAGGGAGTATGCCCTATGTCGTGCCCTAATGATATTGCCTCTATTAAATCTTCATTTAATAGCAAGCTTCTACCTATTGTTCTTGCAATTTTTGAAACTAACTGCACATGAAGTGCTCTTTTTGTTATGTGGTCATTTTGTATAAAAGAATATACTTGTGTTTTATCTATATATCTTGCATATCCTGAAGAATGTATTATTCTATCTATATCTCTAAAAAATATTGGTCTTATATCTTCTTTATCTTCTTTTAACCAGATTCCATCTTTTGACTTACATGCAAACCTAGAAAAAGTATTTTCTTTTAATATCATGTTCTCTTTTGCTTTTAGCAATAAATTATTTTCCATATTTATTATCGACCTTTCTTACCAAATTATAATATATATAATACACTTTTTCAATACAAACGAACATATTTTTTGGTTTTATACAAATTTAGACAAGGGGACACCTTTAGACATGGGGCGGAGTTTTTGTCTAGCAGTTTTCAGACATTTTTTATATAATTTGCTTGACCTATTTTATATTTAAATGTACAATACGAGTATAATATTTAAGGAGGATTAGTATTGAAAGAAGAAAAAATAGATTTTTATAGTAAAACTAGTTTGAAGTCTTACAATTTAAACGAAAGCATGCGTTATCAATTAAGTATGCTAGATAGTTTAGATGTATTTACTAGAGAGCATAGTGAAAACGTTGCAAATATTACTTGTAGGATTTGTGAATATTTAAAATTAGATAAAGATTTGACTGTATACTGCACACTCTGTGCTTACTTACATGATATTGGGAAACTTTTTATTCCTTCTTCCATTTTGCAAAAACCTGGTGGGCTTACTGATGAAGAATACGAAATTATGAAAACTCACACTACTCTTGGTTACAATATGTGTATGGATGACCCAAAGCTTCGCCCTTACGCAAATGGTGCTAAGTATCACCATGAATCACTAAATGGTACCGGCTATCCAGAAGGTTTAACACGAAAACAAATTCCTGTGGAGGGTCAAATTATTAGGGTCGCAGATGAATTTGATGCAATAGTTAGCAAAAGACAATATAAATCTCATATAGGAATTACAGATACTTTAAAAATTTTGATAGAAGAATCTCAACCTATTCCTAAATCTGTAGCTTTGAAAGCAATGGAGGAAAATACCAGACTTGGCAAATTAAATGGAAGATATGTTCATGCCTTATGCAAAGTAGTTATTGATGACACTGAGTATGAAATAAGCTGTATACTTAATTATATAAAATTTATAAAATCTCAAATTCAGAGATTAGAAAAAGTAAATGAATATTACATTAAGATGGAAAATACTAAAAATACTAGAAAAAAAGATTATTATAAAGAAGGAATTGAGCAACTTTTAGAAGGTGGCGAAACTATTGGAAACTTTAGATATATTCTAGAAGAATATAGAACTGTATATTTAAAGAAAAAAGAAATGGTTGATTCTCTTTTTAAAGAAGTTAAAGCTATAAAAAAATTAAGGGTATAACCCTTAATTTTTTCTTATCTTCCTTACTATTTCTGTTAATGTTGATACTAAATAATCTATATCTTCTTTAGTATTTTCTTCTCCCATTGTAATTCTTAATGCTCCTTTCGCAGTTTCAGCTGTAAGTCCTATTGCTAAAAGTACATGTGATGGAGCATCTGTTCCAGAACTACATGCAGAACCACTTGATGCAGCTATTCCCTTTGCATCTAAATCTAACAATAATTCTTCTCCATCCACATATTTAAAAGAAAAATTTGCATTCCCAGGAAGTCTATTTACTCTATCTCCATTTAACTTAACATCTGGTATTTTTTCTTCTACCTGATTGATATAATAATCTCTAAGATACACTAGTTTTTTATTATACCTATCTATATTATTATTTGCTATTTCTATTGCTTTTCCTAGTCCCACGATACCTGGAACATTTTCGGTCCCTGCTCTTTTGTCTTTTTCTTGATGCCCACCATCTTGTAATTTTTTGAAAGGAATTCCTTCTCTTATATATAATGCACCAACACCTTTTGGGCCATAAAATTTATGTGCAGACATAGATAGGCTATCTATATTCATGTTGTTAACATCAATTTTAATATTTCCCATTGCTTGCACTGCATCTGTATGAAAATATATATTGTGTTTTTTTGCAATTTTGCCTATTTCTTTTATTGGCTGAATAGTTCCTATCTCGTTATTCGCAAACATTATAGAAATCAAAATAGTTTTATCCGTAATTGATTCTTCTAAAATTTTTAAGTCTATTAATCCTTTTTTATTAACATCTAAATATGTTACTTTAAAGCCTTCTTGTTCTAACATTTTGCAAGTATTTAATACTGCTGGATGTTCTATTTTACTTGTAATTATATGATTTCCTTTATGCTTATTTTCGAAAGCTATTCCCTTAATTGCAAGATTATCACTTTCACTTCCACAAGAAGTAAAATATATCTCATTTGGCTTAGCATTTATTGCTCTTGCCACTTTTTCTCTTGCTTCTTCAACTGCTCTCCTATTTCGTCTTCCAATACTATAAAGAGAAGATGGATTTCCAAATTCTAAATTAAAATATGGTATCATTTCTTTTAAAACCTCTTCTTTAACTGGTGTTGTAGAAGCATGGTCAAAATATTTTATTTTGTTCATTTTTACAACATTCTCCTTTATATAATATTATGTCTAACTTTTAAAAATGTTTGCTATATTTTTCAAAAAAATAAACACAAGTCATTTCTTGTGCTTATTTTTTTCTTATTTAACTTTTTGCCCATCTTACTAATCTTATATCTTTATATGTATCTAATACAGACATATATTTTTGGTATTCATCCTCCCACAAAATATCAGGGACTTTATCAAATGCATTAAAAATCTTTTCCGCTTCTTGCAAGAATATAATCTGTTCAGTATTACCGAGTTTTTCATATCTTTTGGAAAATCTATATAATTTATCTAACATTTGGTTTGCTTCTATAAAGCTCCAAAAATCTTTTATATTCATACCTGCTAATTTTATTTGTATAACTGCAAAACATATAAGAGTAAATACTATTAAAAATAAAAGGCATATTATAAAAAGTATTCCCATTGTTACACCTCTTTTTTATCTATATACTAAATTATAGCACATTTAACAAATTTTAGCAAATTTTATTGTTCATTGTGTACAATACTATCTTTAAATTTTATGCCTTTTAAGTAATATATATTTAATGATTTCTCATTTATAATGTATATGTCTTCTGAATCCTGTTCTGTACCAAAATTCAAGGTAAGAGGTGCAAGCTTATTTAAATCTATTTGATAAAAATTTCCTGTTTCAGTATTTCCATCTAGAAAATTAATATCAATTGGGGCTCCTTGTATAGGTGCTTCCTCGTATTTACTATAATAAGATATAGCTCTTTCGTGTAAAATATTTATATCTGCACACATTTTCTTATATTTTTCTTCTTTTTTTCCTGTATTTATATTAGTAATTATTGTTGTTGAAAGAATTAATAATATTATTATTGTTACCACTAATGTAGTTAATGTAATACCTTTTTGGCTAATAACTATATTCTTATTTTTAAACAGATTTCTATGTTTCAAACAAATCATCATACGGCTCCTTAATATTTTTATTTAGAATTATTTTATACAATATGGCTATTTTTTTCAATAGCTTTTTAAAAAATATTCTAATAATTGCCTAGATAATTTTTTGCTTTATATTACCTGTTCTAAATGATTTATTTGGTATATTCCTTTTTCTTTATATACTTCAATTACATCTATTCTTACATCTATGTCCATTAGATTTTTTATTATTAGATATGTTTCCGCAGTTCTTAATAGATGTTTTATTTTTTCTTTTGTTACCGCTTCTGATGGCAAGCCATATTTTGTACTCGTCCTAGATTTTATTTCTACGAATATTATTTGTTCATCTTTAAATGCTACTATATCAATTTCTCCTCTTTTGCATGCAAAATTTCTATCTAATATTTTATATCCTTTTTCTTTTAAATATTGTGCTGCCACATCTTCTCCTTCTTTTCCAAATTCTTGTTTAAAATACATTCATTTCACCTTTGGCTTATATAGAATTTTCCTTTAAATTTATAAATAAAGTTGTTTAATTCTAGCATTGTTAAGGCATAATTTGCATCTTGTATATTTATTTTTAATTTTTTAACAATCTCGTTTGTAGTATTAATATTTTCTTCTATACATTTATAGATATTAGTATATTCTTCTGGTATTTTATATGTTTTTTCTTCTGCTACCTCCTTGCATTTTATAAATTCAAATTTACTTGTTATATCTTCTAATTTTGTCACAAGATGTGCTCCATTTTTTATTAGCTTATTTGTTCCTTCCCCTGTAATATCATTTAATTCATGTGCTATACAAAACACTTCTTTATTTTGGCTTTTTGCAATACTTGCAGTAATACTTGTGCCACTTTTTTTCTTTGCTTCTACTACTAATACTCCTAATGATAGACCGGCTTACAATTCTATTTCTTTCTATAAATTTTATAGATGATGGTTCTTCATCTTCTTTATATTCACTGACAATTGTTCCATTTTCTTTTATTATCCTCTCAAATAGTTTGACATTTTCTTTCGGAAATATATGTTTAAATCCTCCACCTAATACTGCAATTGTCTTTCCACCTGCTTCTAATGCTCCAATATGAGCTAAAGTATCTATCCCTTTTGCCATTCCACTTACTATAGTAAGTCCACATTTGCTTAATTTATAACTAAAATTTTTAGCAGTATCTGCACCTTTTTCAGAACATATTCTAGAACCTATTACTGCTATACTATTTGTTCTTAGATTATCCACATTACCAATAACATATAATTTTTGTGGTGGATTTGCTATTCGTTTTAAATTATCTGGATATTTTTCTGAATTTACATCTATAATTTCTATATTATAATTCATTTAATTCCCCCAATATTTTTTATCAATTGACCTGTATTGAATTGCCTCTGCAATATGTTTTTGAGAAATATTTTTGCTTTCATCTAAATCTGCAATGGTTCTAGCTACTTTTAGAATTCTCCCATAAGCTCTTGCACTTAAATTTAGCTTTTTAAAAGCATTTTCTAAGATAAGTTTACTTGGCTCATCTAATTTGCAATATTTTTCTATAAGTTTTGGAGTTAATTCTGAATTTGAAAAAATCTTGTTTTCTCTATATCTTATATTTTGTATTTTTCTAGCTTTATTTACTCTTTCTTTTATAGTAGCTGATGTTTCAATTTCTATATCAGAATTCAACTTTTTATATTCTACAGGGCTAACTTCTGTGCAGATATCTATTCTATCTAATAATGGGCCACTAATTTTCCCCATATATTTTTGAATAGATTGCGAAGTACAAGTACAATTTTTACCTTCGACTCCATAATAACCACATGGGCACGGATTCATACTTGCTATAAACATAAAATTTGCAGGATATGTATTTGTAGCATTTGTTCTTGAAATAGTAACTTCTCTATCTTCTAACGGTCCTCTTAATACTTCTAATGTATATTTATTAAATTCTGGCAATTCATCTAAAAATAATACGCCAAAGTGTGCTAAACTAATTTCCCCTGGTTTTGGGATTCTTCCTCCACCTACTAGTGAAGTTGCAGAAACTGTATGATGTGGCGCTCTAAAAGGTCTTGTTGTAATAAGTGGCGCATTTGCAGGAAGCGTTCCTGCAATGCTATGTATTTTAGTAATTTCTAATGCTTCTTCAAAAGTTAAATCTGGCAGTATCGTAGTTAGCCTTCTAGAAAGCATTGTTTTCCCGAGAACCTGGGCTTCCAATAAGTAATAAATTATGCCCACCTGCAGCTGCTATTTCAAAAGCTCTTTTTATACTTTCTTGACCTTTTACCTCTGAAAAATCTACCTTTTCTTTTTTACTATTTTCAAAATATTTGTCAATATCAATATTTATTGGCTGAATCTCTATTTCTTTATTTAAATAATCTATTACTTCTTTTAAATTATCAGCAGGGATAATATTAATTCCTTTTACTACTCCTGCTTCATTTGCATTGTCTTTTGGCAAAATAATCTTTTTTACTCCTAACTTTTTTGCTTCTATACACATTGGAAGCACTCCATTTATTTTGTTTAATTTCCCATCTAAAGAAAGTTCTCCTAAAAAAGCTGTATTTTCATCTGTTTTATCTATGTATTCAGAAGCTTGTAATATACCTATTGCAATAGGTAGGTCAAAACTTGAACCTTCTTTTTTTGTATCTGCTGGCGCCAGGTTTACTATTATTCTTTTACTTTGGAAATCTAGTCCAGAATTTTTAATAGCAGTTTTTACTCTTTCTTTTGCCTCTTTAACACTAACATCTGGAAGTCCTACAATCTCCCAGAAAGGTAGACCTCCAGAAACATCTACTTGAACATCAATAAGATACCCATCAAGTCCATGAAGTGCTATACTTTTTATTATGGATAACATTTTTCCTCCTATTAAATTTTTAAATAATTTTTGGATTTTACTTTGAAATAAAATGAATAAGGCTTTTTGATATAACCTTGAATTTATATTTTTATTTATATATTATTTTTTTACAAAAATCAAGAAGAATCGTTCGACATTTTTCGACTTTTTTATTTAACTAAAAACATACTATTTTTTCATATTCATAGAAAGAAGCACCTAACAGGTGCTTCTTTCCATGAAATTAACAATCCTTCAATCCTTTTTTAATCGTTTCCATTTTTTTAAGAATTTCTAAGTGTTTTTCTCTCCATATTGGAGATACTTTAAGATATCCACTTTCTATTTTTGGTGAGTTTGAACGCACTGCATTGTAAAAATGATAGTCGCGCGTACCTGAATTGTAGTTGCGCAAACATTCTGTATCAGCAGATATATAGTCTGCTCCTTTCACTAGTTTGAAGTACCCTTCATTTTGGGGTTCTTCAAACATAACAGCCTTAATGGCCTTCGCCATATAATCAGGAAGGACATCGTAGATGTTCTTTTTTATCATCTCTGATTCATACCTTTCCGAAGCCTCTCTAAGGCCTCTGACCAGTTCCTTATATGGAGAAGGTATGTCGGTCGTCCACGTTTCTGAAACATCATGGAATAGTCCCATAAAGAACATCCTTGCGGCAAGTTCTTCATCTTTTGGATTTTCCTCCAAAGTCATTGCATATGCAATTACTCCAGTATCAAACAGATGTCCTAAAACAGAGCACTCAACTGCTCTGCTATAAAGCATCCACCTTGACTGATTTCTAAGATATGCAATTTCCTGCCACAGTTTAAATTCTGGGGATTCTAAATTGGAAAACCTATCATATCCGTAAAGATATGTAAACTGATGGATCTTGTCTATTTTGTTTTTAATCTCCATCATAAAGAGATCTTCCCTGTTAGTCTGGTTCTTCAAAGACAAGAGCTCTATATAGCTCGCAAGTTCACTTGCGAAGCTATATATTTGAGCTTCGATTCCTGTTTTTACATTTTTAAACAGGAAATCTGCAAACTCCTTGTCGATACCGCATACATAATCTGCTGTTGCTCTATAAAAATCATTTTTCTCAATGTCAATTTCTGGATGCTTACAGATCCATTCTTCTAAAGAACGCGGAATGTTTGCTGCAAGGCTCCTCTTGAAAGCTTTTCTCAAAGCAATCTTTGGGAACTCCCTCAAATCAATAGCTATGCCATGGTGCCGTTGCTCCTCGGCAATCATATAACAAATAACATTTTCCAATGCTAATTTGTTTAATTGGTTATAGCGTCTGTCACCAGTAAAACTGGGCCACCGTGTAAGATTGTTTAAACACTCAAAGAGCTCCACAATCTCATTTACCACTTCTTTTGTCATGATGCATTTTGTTAACTTCATGTTTAATTTCCTCCAAAAAAATTTTTTTTGTTATTTGGTTTCCTATATAATGTCGCACAGAGGAAACTGCTTCTATGCATAATTAATTGTACCACATTTTTCCTTATTTTTCAACACTTGTAAAGCTTTATCTAAAAATTGTTGTTTAATGTATATTCTAAAGCTTCTTCTTCTCCTCTTAAGACTCTTAATGCGCCATTTGCAAGTGCTTCCATTTCTTCTTCTCCAGGCATTACTACTATTTCCCCTAAGAATGAAATATATCCTTCTAATGTTTTTACTAAATATTTGTCATTAGCAATTCCACCTGTTAAAATAATTGCGTCAATTTGTCCTCTTAAAGGTATGCTATATGCACCCACAGCTTTTGCAACTTGATAAATCATTGCGTCATATACAAGCTTTGCAAATTTATCTCCATTGTTAATCATTTCTTGAACTTCTCTTGCATCACTTGTGCCTAAAAGCGAAACTAGTCCCCCTTCTTTAGTAATTAAATCTCTCATTTCTTTTTCAGTATATTTTCCAGAATAGCACATCTCTACTAGACTTATTGCTGGAATACTGCCACTTCTTGTTGGTGCAAAAGGTCCATCTCCATTTAATGCATTATTTACATCTACAACTCTTCCCTTCCTATGTGCTCCTACTGAAATTCCTCCACCTAAATGAACAACTATTAAATTTAAATCTTGGTATTTCCTATTTATACTTTTTGCATATTTATATGCAACTTCTTTTTGATTTAATGCGTGAAATGTACTTTCATTGTATACTCCTTTAATTCCTGTAATTCTTGTGATTTCATCCTTTTCATCTACACTTACAGGGTTTACTACAAACGCTTTTTTATTATTTACTTTTGCAAGATTATGAGCAATTTGTGCACCTAAAGTTGAAGCATGTTTCATTGTATATCCTATTGTTGCATGCTCTAATAACAATTCATTTATATTATATGTACCGCCTTTTACAGGTAATAATCCTCCGCCTCTTCCAGAAAAAGCATCGATAGTATCTAATGCTATATCATGTTTTGCTAAGGCTTCCATTATCATTTCTGTTCTATATGGTAATTGGTCTGATGTTTCTTTAAACTTAGCTAATTGTTCTGCTTCGTGTGTTAAATTTTCTTTAAAAATTAGTTCCTCATTATCAAAAAGTGCAATTTTTGTTGATGTTGAACCTGGATTGATTGTTAATACTCTGTATTTTTTCAATTTTAATCACATTCCTTCCCATGCTATAAATTCGGTTGAAAAAATATTTTTCCAACCTTATACCTCTTTTTTTGTCTAGAATTATATCACACAAATTTGTAAAAAACAATTTCTATTTAAATCCTTCGCCAAAAACTTTGTGGGTTTGTCAAACATATGTCACACTCTATTGAAAATACTGATATTGAAATACCTAATATGCATTTTTTGAACTTTAACCTTGTATATATTCTA
>SFKP01000047.1 GCA_004553715.1 Clostridiales bacterium | reverse complement strand
GGTTTTATATAAAAATGTCTTAAAATCGATTTTGATGCGTTCAAAATATAAAATTATATTATGAACTAATAATCTAAATTTATATAAAGTTATTATAAAATTCTGTAATAAATTTTATTTACAAACATAATTAACAAATGTTCGTTTTTGAAATTACATATAAAAAATTCAATTTTATAAAATTTCAAAATTTAATTTTAGATTTTTGTAATTGTAATTTTGTTTATTAAATTTTTTTAATCTTTAATAAAATTTTTTCATTTTAGCCAATAATAGCCTTCAATTAGAATATAAAAATTTCTACTTCTGATTTTTTCACTTTTCCACCTGCAATTTTTATGTTTGTGTTGCATAACTTGTATTGCATATCTTAAATCTTTATGTTTTATATCCTTTCCATTTTTCGTTTTTATCTTTTGTATATTTAGTCTATATAATATTTTATCGTATGATAAAAATACTTCATCTAATTTGCTTTCATTATAAATTTTCTTTTCCTCCAATCAAAAAAGAAGAAGTGTAAACTCCTTCAATTCTAAATTATTCATATACTTTAAATATATCGCCTGATATATCTATTATTTCATTTATAGGTATCTCGGTATAATCTATTAAATAAATATATTGGTTATATAAGTCGACCTTTTTAACAAGACCTGTAACAGTTACATACTCTCCACCATTCTTTTTAGAATCTGCTATAAAATATGTTATAGATATTTCTGGATGATTTTTTATTTGTTCTAAAATTATTTGTAATTTTCCATCTAGTATTGATTTAAGTTCATCTTCTATATCAATTCTTTCATTTGTTTCTCTTGCAGTTTCTTTTACTGCCTCTTCATATCCTGTTAATGCAGCAAATGGTGCAAATTGAGCAGAACGAGCATATAATGACATCTGCGGATGTTTTTTTGATATATGATGTGGTAAATTTATAATGTCATCATATTGTCTATCATATTTCATATTCATAGCAAAATCCCCTTTCTAACCTTTATGTCCTCCTATTTGTCCATTTCTTTCAATTGTAGTTCCACCTTCTATAAAGTTCATTCCTTTAAGTATTGCATTTTTTCCATATTTTGATTTGATATTTATAACAGCTTTTTGTAATGATTTCTCTGATTTTTCTTTAAGTCTTTGTTTTTCTAATTCATTATAATCAACAAACATATCCATTTGTTCATACTCTTTGATATTTTTATAATCTTCTTCATTCACAACATCAGTAGCAGTAATATTAATTCTTCTAGTTAATAATTCTTTATTCATTATTCTTTCATATAATTCCATTACAGCATTTGTAATTATTTTGGTTGAAGCAGTTTTATGATCTATATTTATTGTACCATGTGCATGTTTAGGTACTTTTCTACCATACCTATCAATTGTTATATCTCCATTGTAATTTTGACTTATTTCTGGATTTGTAAGATTATTAATATCATATCCTATTGTTAAAACTAATTTACTTGTTACTAATCCCTTTTTTACTAAATCCAAAGATAATAATTCTGTCATTTCCTTAACTATTAATTTAGTATCTTCATAATTATAAGGGCAATGTAATACTTGACCTGAACTTATACTATTCATTACAGGCTTATATGATTTAATACTTTCAATAGTACAAGGTTCATATCCCCATGCGTGATCTATTAATAATTCAGCATTTATTCCGAATAATTTATATAGTAATTCTTCATTTTTTATAGACATTCTAGCAACATCACCCATAGTTAGCATTCCATTTTGTTCTAATTTTTTTGATATTCCTTTTCCAACTCTCCAAAAGTCTGTTAAAGGCTTATGTCCCCATAAATATTTTCTATACGTTTTTTCATCTAGTCCTGCTATTCTAACTCCATATTTATCCGGTTCTGTATGTTTAGCAACAATATCCATCGCTATTTTACATAGATAAAGATTTGTTCCTATACCTGCTGTTGCTGTTATTCCTGTTTCATCATATACATTTTTTATAACTTTTGTAACTAATTCTCTTGGTGTCATTTTATATGTTTGTAAATAATGTGTTACATCTATAAATACCTCATCAATAGAATAGACATATATATCTTCCATCGAAAACCATTTTAAATAGATATTAACTATTTTTGTACTATACTCCATATAAAATTTCATTCTAGGTGGTGCAATTATATAACTTAATTCTAAATCTTTGTTTTTCTTCAATGCAATATCATCATAAGATGCACATGTAAATTTATGATTTGGTGCTAATATTTTTCTTTGACTATTTACTTCATTCACTTTTTGTATTACTTCAAATAATCTTGCTCTTCCAGGTATTCCATATTGTTTTAAAGAAGGGCTAATTGCTAAACATATTGTCTTTTCTGTTCTACTATTATCAGCCACAACTAAATTTGTTGTTAATGGATTTAAACCTCTTTCTTGACATTCAACAGAAGCATAAAAGCTCTTTAAATCAATTGCTATATTTCCAACTTTTATACCTCCAATCATTGAATAATTTATTGACATTATAGCACATATTTTTTGATTTGTAAACAATTGTTCGCAACATTCGTAAAAATATATGAAAGAAATGTGATAATGTCTTAAGTAAAGAAATGAGAAAATGTCCCAACTATAAAATATTTGTTCTCTTAAATGATATAATTAAAAACATCATTTAAATTTAAGGAGGTCAATATGAGAAAGGTGGAACTCTCATTGAAAGAAAAACAAAAATATGAAATTATTAAAAAATTAGTTGAAACTAATGGTAACAAAGAATGTGCTAGAATTAAATTAGGTTTAAAAAGTATTAGACAAGTTAATAGATTAATTGCTGGGTACAAAGAATATGGAAAGGAATTTTTTATTCATGGTAATAGAGGTAGAAAACCTAAGCATGCCTTAACTGATGAATTAAAAGATGAAATTGAAACTTTGTACACCTCTAAATATTTTGATTGTACTTATACTCAATTTACTGAATATTTAGCTGATAGAGAAAATATTTTCTTATCCATACCAGAAGTTGGTCAAATCCTTAGAGATAGACATATTTTATCTCCTAGAGCTCGTAAACTAACAAGGAAAAATTTAAAGAAAAACCTCCTAAAATCGATTCTGAAGCTTCATTATTTTGTGTTATTCTTGGTTGAATTTTTTTGCCTTATTTTTCATTATTGTAACCTTATTTTTGTTCGTAAATTAAAAATTTTATAAATTTAAAACTTTGCATAAAATTTAAAAAATTTAATTTAATAAAAACTTTTATACTAATTTTATATTTTAATATTTTTAATTTTTATGATTTTGTTTTGTAAAACTTATTATATAGAATTTTTTTTGTAGAATTAAAAAGTATTGTGATAATGGATGATTAAACATTACTTCTTTAACTTCTTTATTATCAAAATGAGTATAAAATTAGTGCTAATAATTTAAAAATTTTAAGACATTTTCAAAAATGATTGACAAACCCCAAAAAACAAATTTGGGGTTTATCAATTTTTACTAATAATCTATGGCATTGGTGTTAAAATGATTTCTTTAACTTGACCTGCTTTAGAACGAGCTTTAATATTCAATCCGTTATGACTAACATATTGAACTGATAGTTTTAAGTTTCTATTATCTTCTCCCTCGATGCCTGCTATAACAGGACTGCTTTTGCTATATTGCCATGTAACGTCTATATTAGATTGTAAATGTAAACTCTTTTCTCCGCTAAAAGTACAGTATAATTTTCCATCACTTTCATAAGAATTAATGCCATTTGAAAGATTACTAATATTTATTGCTGACTCAACATAGATTGTTGTTTTAACTTGTTTGTTATTGATTTTTACTGTAATCGGTACAGAAGCTGTGCCACTCCATACATCACGTGCTGTTACAGTAGCAGTTTTCCCATTTGTAGACATGTACGCTGGAGCAGTATAGCCTGATGTGTCTGGAGCAGACCAAGTAATTAAGCTATCTGGAACATTGTAGCCATTTGCATCAATATTAACAGTAATGTTTGTACTAGTAATTGTACCATATTTAGAAATTGTTTGATTTCCTACTGTAAGAGTTATATTTTTTACATCAGATGTTACTGTAGCACTTGCTTCTTTTCCATTTGCTGTTTTTGCTGTTATAGTTGCACTACCTATTGCTTTTGCTGTAACCTTACCAGAGTTATCAACACTAATTATACTTGAATTACTACTTGACCATGTAACACTTTTGTTAGTTGCATTACTTGGAGTTATATTAGCTGTTAGAGTATCTGAATTTCCAATAATTAATCCTAAAGAATTTTTATTTAATGAAATATCTGTTACTTCAACATTTTGATTTTCTGGCGTCGGCGTTGTTGTAGGTTGCTCATTTTGATTTCCCTGTGATGGTGTTTGTGGAGTTTTATCATTTTTATTTGTAGTAGTTGTTTGCTCTTTCTTCTTTTCTTCTTTTTCCCATATTTATTTCATCTTTGCTTACCCAGTTTTTAAATATATATCCATCTTTTATTGGATTATCTGGAAGTTTCAAAGGTTCTCCTTTTATAAGTACTATATCTTCAATTTTGCTACCACCATCTGTATCAAAAGATATTGTTATTAATTCTTGAGTAGGTTCTGCCCATTTTGCTATTAATTTCATGTCTTTAGTAACTTTAAAATTGTTTGATACTGGTTTATCTTCTTCATCTACCCAATGTAAGAAAATATATCCTTCTTTTTCTGGATTTTTTGGTAATACTAATGTTTCATTTACTTTTACTTCAATTGCCTCTATTTTGTTTCCTCCTTGAGTATCAAATGTTATAGTATATTTTTTATTATTTTTCATTATTATCATTACAACAATTGCAATGATCGCAATTAGCACTATTGCTGATACTATTGCAATAACAGTTTTTTTATTTTTCATTAATTTTCCCCCTCTTTTTTCTTTTTTACCCAAAAAGTGCAATTTTCTATATTTTTCTTTATGCGAAATCGTTCTATATTTATTGTTATTTGTTACTTTTATTTATTTTCTCCATCTTTCAGTTATTAGTTTTTATTTTCTATCTCCATAAGGTTAAATGTATTTTCACAAAATTTTATTAAACTTTTAGAGTTTTTAAATCCTGTAATTTTTGCAAAAAACTCTACATACTTTGTATCTTCATCTACATATTTTAATTCTATTGCTTTCCTAATATTATATATTTCTTTATTAGAAGTGTTTTTATCTGCTAATATTTCTTTTAATGTTTTTTGATATGTTGTATCTTCGTTTTTCATTTTTGAAATGTTTTCATTTGTTAGTATACAATCATCTATTAAAGTATTAACACTTTTTAATGTAACTATTTTGTTATTACTCTCTTTATTGTATGTTGTATTTACTATTTTTTCTGAATATGTAACAACTCCATCTTTTACACTTCCTGCATCTTCATATTTATTTTCCAATACTCCTTTTGTAAGTAACACTATTAGGAATATTACTGCAATAATTGTGAAGATTATAATACAAAATCTTTTTTTGTTTTTTATAGTTGTTTTATTCTTTTTAGCGTTTTTTTTCATATTAACCCCTTCTCTTGTTATGAAACAAATAGACTAGCCTTTTATTTGCTAGTCTATTTTAGCTTTATCTTAATGTCTTTTTGCTACTTTGTTTTTATTATATTTTACTATAATAGCAATTCCTAAAACTGATACTATAAACATAGCTACAAATATTATTATATTATCACTTGTTTTTGGATTATCTGTTGTATTTTCTGCTTTATCTGCTGTTCCACTGTTTTCTTCAGCTACTTTTGCTATTGTAAATGTAGTTGTAGCATCTCCACCATCTGTGTATGTTACTTTTAATGTATGATTTCCTTCTGCTAAACTGTTCATGTAGTCTGGTTTAAATGTTATTATTGTGCTTCCAGATTTTGCTGTGTAGTTTTCTTCTGCTACTAAGTTGCCATCTACATATACTTTATCAAATAATGAAAATTCTCCATTTATTTTAAATGTTGCTGATCCATCTTTTGTAATAGTATATGTTTGTCCTGCACCTTCTACTACTTTGTATGTAATTTTTTCTACTGTTACAACAATTTCTGCATCTGATAAGATGTTTTCTAGCACTAATTTGTCATCTACTATTGATGCTAGTTTTTCTACTCCATTTACTTTTACAGATGTTAATTTATATCCTGCATTTGCTGTTATTACAAATTCTTTATTTGAATTGTAATCTACTAGAATCATTCCATTTGGTGTAATTGTAGCATTTTCAACATCATTTATTGTTATTTTGTATTGTATTTTCTTATATGTTACTACAACATTTATATCTTGGTTTCCAACTGTTAATTCTAGTTTGTTGTTGCTAACAGTTTTTACTGTTCCATTTACTTTTACATTATCAATTTCATATCCTGCGTTTGGTGTAAATGTTACTGTATATTTTGTTCCTTCAAGTGCATCTACTTTTCCTTCGCTTATTGTTCCTCCAATGATATTTGTAACATTTGTTGTAATATTAACTTTTGATAAACCATAAACATTTACATTAAATGTTACTGTTGTGTAGTTTGTTGTATCACCATTTTCAGTGTATTTAGCTTGATAGTTATTATCACCTACTGTAATTACTTCATCTGAGCTTACCCATTCTGCATTGGTTGGTAAAGAAACTGTAGATAATGCTTCTCCTGCTGTTCCTTTTTTATCAGTTACTGTTGGAGCCACTGATACTTTTTTAGTTATTTCAACATTAACTGTTTTACTTCCAACATAATCATCATCTTCATAAGAATATACAACTTTGTATAATCCAACATTTGTTGGTTTACTTATTTCAGCATCGCTTGAATTGTACCATTTTTCAGTTAAAGCACTTGGTGCAATTCCATTGCTAACTGTTAGTGTTCCAACTAATGAAACAGGATTTCCAGTATAAGTTACTTGTTGATCTGCTATACCAGTAATTGTTAATACATCTTTATTTTTAATTTCAAAGTTCTTTGTTGGAGTTCCTTCGTAATTACCTTTACCTGTTACTGTTACTGTTGCAGTTCCAATGCTTGTATTATTTGAATATCCAACTTCATAATCAGTTCCAGATGCTAATGTATTTCCATTAACCTTTACTGTAACAGTTGGAGTTTTAGGATTTCCATCATATCTTACTGTTGTATATTGTAATGATATATTAGTAGATTGTAGTTTATATTTATTTATTGTAAATGCTTTGTTTGCATCACTAAATGTATAATTGCTATTAGCTACTTTTGATATTGTTGCTGTTGCAGTTCCTGCATTTATATTGTTTGAATAACTTACTGTATAGTCTGTATCTTTTATTAAAACAGTTGTACCATCTTTTACAACAAGTTCAGGTTTTTGTGCTTCACCATTATATGTTACTGCACTAATATCTTCTATTGTTGGTGTTATTGATTTTTGGCTTATTACAAAGTATTTATTAACTATTCCAGAATAATTTCCCATACCAGTAACTTTAGCTTTACCTGTTCCTGCATTTACATTATTTGTGTAAACCACTTCATAGTCTGTTCCCTTTGTTAATGTATTTCCATCTACTTTTACTGTAACACTTGGCTCTTTAGCAGTTCCATCATAAGTATATGTTGTTGTTTCTAATGTTACATCTGCATCTTGTATTTCTTTTCCTGTAATATTTGCAGTTGCTACATAAGAAGAACCTGTTAGTTTATAATTTGCAGTTTTTGTTGTTTCTTTTAATGTTAATGTAACATTAACATTTTTATTAGTTCCAATATTGCTATCTACAAAAGTTGCAGATACTGTATAGTCTGTATCTTTTGTTAAAGTTTCAGTTCCTACAAGTCCTATAAATGTTACATTTTCTACTTCTGCTGTTGTATTTCCATTATATGTTTTATCTTTTACTGTTGCAGTATAAGATATTTCTTTTTCATCAACTGTTAAGTCATAAGATGCTGCTGCTTCTGCATAATCTGCATTTTCATTTGCAGTTGCAGTAATTGTTGTTGTTCCTACTTTTTTTATAGTTACTAATCCTGTTGTAGAATTTACTTCTGCAACATCAGTATCTGATGAAGAATAAGTAACTGTTCCAGTTCCTACTGTATGATTAGCAGTTATAGTAAAGTTGCCATCTCCATAAGTTTTATTTACTGTACTATTTGTAAATGTAATTGTTTGAGGATCTTTTGCAACAATAGTAAAATCTTTATTTCCTGTACCTTGATAATTTTCTTTACCTGTTACTGTTACTGTTGCAGTTCCTAAATTTGTATTATTAGTATAACTTACTGTATAATCAGTATCTTTTACTAATGTTCTACCATTTACTACTACTGTTGGTTCTGGTTTAATTTCACTACCTGTTATCTTATATGATTCTTGTGGTAATGTAACATTCTCATTACCAATAGTTGCTTTAATAATATTAAATGTTACAGGTTTATTTGTGAAAGTATAATTTCCATTAGTTACCTCTGAAATTGTTGCAGTTGCAGTTCCAGCGTTTATATTATCTGAATATGAAACTTCAAAATCAGTTCCTTCTGTTAATATTGTTTCACCATCTTTTACAACAACGATTGGTGTTATTTCTGAACCTGTATATGTTTGATCAGCAATATTTTCTATTGTTGGTGTAATTGTTTTAGCAACTATATCATAAAATACTGAAACACCAGAAGCTGAATAGTTTCTATTAGTAACGTTGATTGTTACTTTATAACTTCCAATACTTGTAGGTTTATCATCAACATCCTGATAACTTTCTCCTACTTTTTTAGCATATTTAAACTCATAGTCACCTACACCTAATTCTGGAGCTCCAATAATTGTTGGAGTATATTCTTCTCCATAAGTAATAGTCCCTTCAATTTCAATACCAAGATATCTGACATATCAGTAACAGTTATTGTTGCTGTATAAGTTCCTGCCTCTAATCCATCTACTGGTTTAATAGTAAATGAAGTATTATCAGTTGCTTTTGAACCAATTGTTGGTTGTGTAGTTCCAATTACAGTAAATTTAGTTGGTTCATCTACTGTAACACTTTTAACTTGTAAATCAGATGTTCCTCTGTTATAAATTGATATAGCTTTAGCACTTACACTTGTATAGCCATAATTAACACTATCAAATGTTGGTGCAGTTACATCAAATCCATCTTTTTTAACTAGTTTTATACCAGCATAAGATGTATCTGTGTAACCATCAACTT
>SFKP01000012.1 GCA_004553715.1 Clostridiales bacterium | reverse complement strand
CTATAAAAGCTTCTTGACTTCCATATTCAGTTGCGATTAATTCCCCTATGTTTTTATAACTTGTCCCTTTCTGTTTGTTCCAAACTTTTACAATATAATTTTCTTTTTCTTTTAGTGGTTTTTCAGCTATTTTATTAGTAATATAAGATGTATAGGCCAAATAATTTTCTTTTGAATCTTCTAATTCATTAGTTTCTAAATAATCATAATACGAATCTACCAAATATACTATTATATTTGAGCCTTCTACTTTATATTTTAGTCTTGAAACATTGTTTCTGTTTACGTATTCATCAATTGAGTTGTATGTTACTCCTCCTATTGTTATTTTTCCATTTGCTATGTCTGTTTCATCTGCAATCGCATCTTTTGTTTCTCTTGCTGCCCTTCCTGCATAATCAAATAATCCTCCATTTGTTGCGATTCTAATTGTCACAACCACTAATATTAACAATGCTATAAGAGTTATACCTTTGTTTGTTTTCATATTAAATTTCTCCTCCCTATTTTATTGTATCGAATATATAAAAATTTATTCGATATATCAAAAAAATAACACGAAAAGCAAATGCCTATCATATATACGCATTTGCTTCATTGTTGCTTATATATTTTTTAGAATTATTTATGTGTTTACTCCATTTAATTTTTTACTTAACATTTATACACATTCCTCTTTTCTTTTGTTTTTACAATTATATTTAAATATAAAATCATTATACATTTTCTTTTAGATAGTCTACAACATCTCCAACTGTTGCAACTTTTTCAGCATCAGCATCTGGTATTTCTATATTGAATTCTTCTTCTAATGCCATTACTAATTCAACTATATCTAATGAATCTGCTCCTAGGTCATCTACAAAAGATGCTTCTAAGTTAATTGATGTCTCTGGAACGCCTAATTGCTCAACTATTATTTCTTTAACTTTGTCAAATATTTCATCTGAATTCATAGGTGTTTACACCTCCCCTTAATATTTATAAACTATTTCTCATATAAGATATTATATGCTTCATTAAATGTCAATAGTTTTTTTATTTTTTTTCAAATTCTTCTTTTATTAATTCTACAGTACCGCTTTTAGCAAATCTTTCAGCCTGCTTTATAGTACAATAAAATAAATATTCATCACTACTTCCATGTGCTTTTACTACTGGCTGTTTTACACCTAAAAACAAAGCTCCCCCGTATTCTTTATAATCCATTGTTTTTGAAAATCTTTTTATGCTAGGTAATGCTGGAATAGCTCCTAAAGTTGTAAAGATGTTTTTTTTCAAATTTTCTGTTAATGATTTTTTTACTAATTTTCCAAATCCTTCAATCGTTTTTAAAAAAACATTTCCCGTAAATCCATCTGTAATTAAAGCATCAACTTCACCAGTAAAAGCATCTCTTCCTTCTACATTTCCTATAAAGTTTATGCCTAAATCTTTGCTAGATTCTTTTAGTAATATATAGCTTTCTTTTGTTAAGTCATTTCCTTTTGTTTCTTCTGTTCCAATATTTAATAATCCAATTGCTGGATTTTCTACATTATATATCTTTTTTAAATAAATATTCGCCATTTGTGCAAACTGAAGCAAATTCAATGGTTTACAATTTGTATTTGCTCCTGCATCCATTAGCATTAATCCTTTTTTGTATGAAGGAAGCATTGGTGCTATTGCTGGTCTATCTATTCCTTTTATTCTACCTACTATCAAGGTCGCTCCTGTAAGTAAAGCTCCTGAATTTCCTGCAGATATAAAGACATCTCCTTTTCCTTCTTTTAGAAGATTAAAGCCTACCACCATTGATGAATCTTTTTTATGTTTTATTGCTTGTGTTGGTATGTCTTCCATTTCGATAGTTTCTGTAGTATTATGTATTCTTAGTTTTTCGGAGATCTCATTTATTGAATCTTTTCCATACATCTTTTTTACATGTTCATTTATTATCTTTTCGTTTCCAACGAGTAATATTTCTGAATCGATTTCATTAATTGCTTTTACAGCACCTTTTATTGTCGCAATTGGTGCATTGTCTCCACCCATTGCATCTAAAATGATTATCATTTTCATATCTCCTTTATTATTATATGCTCATTACTTCTTTTTCTTTAGCCTCTGCTACTTTATCTATTTCTGCGATTTTATTATCTGTTATTTTCTGTATTTGATTTTCTCCAGATTTTTGTTCATCCTCCGTTATTTCTCCAGATTTTTGTTTTTCTTTTACTTCATCCATTCCTTCTCTTCTAATTGAGCGTATGGCTACTTTTGATTCTTCTGCCATTTTTCTAATATCTTTTACTATTTCTTTTCTTCTTTCTTCATTTAATTCTGGAAATACTAATCTTATAACTTTTCCATCATTATTTGGATTTATTCCTATTTCTGCTTTTAATATTTCTTTTTCGATTTCTTTTAATAAATTTGTATCCCAAGGTTGAATAACAATTAATCTTGCTTCTGGAACTGATATTCCTGCTACTTGATTAATTGGTGTTGGTGTTCCATAATAGTCCACCTTTATTTTATTTAATATTGCAGGATTTGCCCTACCTGCTCTTATTTCTGCTAAGTTTTCTTGTAAAACACTGATTGTTTTATCCATTTTTTCTTCAATATGTTTAAAATCCATTTTTTATCCTCCATTTTTTCATTAATATATATTTAAATTTATAAATTATTTAACTAAGGTGCCTATTTTTTCACCTTTTATTATTCTTACTATATTATCTGGATCATCTATTCCAAATACTACAAGTGGAATTTTATTATCTCTGCAAAGTGAAGTTGCTGTTGAATCCATTACCTTTAAGTCTTTATTTAATATGTCTAAATATGATATCTCATCATATTTTACAGCATTTGGATTCTCTTTTGGATCGGCAGAATATACTCCATCTATTGTTTTTGCAAGTAAAATTACTTCTGCATCTGTTTCTGCTGCTCTCAAAGCAGCTCCTGTATCTGTTGAAAAATATGGGTTCCCTGTACCACAAGAAAATATTACTACTCTACCATTTGTTAAATGTTTTATAGCTTTTCTTTTTATATATGGTTCTGCAATTTGTCTCATTTCTATAGCAGTTTGCAGTCTTGTATATATTCCTCTTGATTCTAATGCATCTTGCAAGGCTAATCCATTTATTGTTGTTGCAAGCATTCCCATATAGTCTGATGTAGTTCTCTCCATTTGATGTCCATATCTACCTCTCCAGAAGTTTCCTCCACCTACTACAATTGAAACTTGAACTCCCATTTCAACTATTGTTTTTATTCTATCACAAATATTGCCTAATATTTCTGCATCTATTCCTGTTTTTTTATCTCCTGATAATGCTTCTCCACTGATTTTCAGTAAAACTCTTTTATATGCCAACTCCATTTTTATCACATTCCTTTCTAAAGTTTTCCTTATTCTATCATTTCATTTCATAAAAATAAAGACATTTTTTATTTTTTTTCATTTTCACGTCACTATTTCATCTTTTCCTCTCATCATAATTAATCTATCTACTAATACGGAGTTTGCAAAAGTCATTGCCATTGCACGAACTGTTGCCACTTTTCTCGATTCTGTTTGCATGTAATCTTCTATTATTATATTGTTTTCTGGTTTGAAAGTATGCATTAATGCTTTTTCTATTTCATCGCAAAACAGGTTATACCCTTCTTCTACGGAATAGCTCTTTCTCATTATATTTATAGATTCTTTTATTTCTAATATACTCATTGATTTTTTTAAAATACATATTACAAAAAGATATGCAAGATGCTCTTTATTATACTTTTTCTTTTTAGGTGGCTCAAGAACCTCTTGTTTTACATAGTTGTTTATCATGCTTGGAGTAATAACAGGAGTTTCTTTATTTTTAGAAAAAATAGATAAATTCTTTTGTACAACACATATTACTTGGTCTATATATAGTTCTATTTCTGGTAATTCATCAAATCTTGGGAAATGATAATCTAGTAAATCTTTTGCTTCAACTTTCATACTATTCCTCCATATATTTCATTTTTCAAGAAATATAATAGCACATTATTCCCTTGCGGTCAAATATTATAATATTTTTTTGAAATGTATTGACTTTATTAAAAGCTTAATATATAATTCCAATATGGTTTTGAAAACCATATGAATTAGTTTTAAAAATGGAGGTTTACAATGAAATCGCAAAAAAATTATCCTTACAATGAGGTTGTTAAATTTTATACAATTAGGGAAATGCTTGATTTATCTGTTCAAGATAATCCAGATAAAATAGCTTTTGAATATAAAGAGAACAAAAAAAATCTTCAAAAAACATATAAGGAATTTCAAGAAGAAACTTTTCACCTAGGAACTGCTCTTTCTTCTTTAGATATAAATCACAAACATGTCGCCGTTATCGGTGAAAATAGCTATAATTGGCTACTTGTATATCTTACTACTTTACAAAGCAACAATGTTTTTGTTCCTATCGATAAAGAACTTCCTATTGATGATATAGCAAATGTATTAAATCATAGTGATAGTGAGGTGTTATTTTACTCTTCTAAATTTGAAAAAAGCATTAAAGAAATCGCTGAAAAAGCACCTAACGTTAAATTATTTATAGGTTTTGGGCTTGAAAAATCAGATGATAAGTTCTTATCATTTAATGAACTAATGAAAAAAGGAAAATCTTTATATACAAGTGGAGATATGTCGTTTATAAATCAAGAACCAAATGATACAAGAAGTCTAAAAATGTTAGTTTATACTTCTGGCACAACCGGAATGCCAAAAGGTGTAATGCTTTCTGAATGTAATCTTGTAAGTGTAGTATATTATGGTTTACAGGTTTCTACTGTTTTTACAAAATGCCTTTCAGTTTTGCCATATCATCATACTTATGAAGCTGTTGCAGGAATATTGGTTTCTTTACATATGCACTGTACAATTTGTATTAATGATAATTTAAAATCAGTTCTAAAAAACCTACAATTATATAAACCAGATTATATTTATTTAGTCCCTGCATTTGCTGAACTTTTCTATAAGAAAATTTGGTCAAATGCAAAAGAAAATAAAAAAGATGTACTTCTTAAAATTTTAATTAAAATAAGCAATTTCTTAAGACTTTTCGGAATAGATTTAAGAAAAACATTTTTCAAATCTATTCATCAATCTTTTGGTGGAAATTTAGTAAAAATAGTTGTTGGTGGCGCACCTATCCGTCCTGAAATTGGTGAATTTTTTGATAGCATTGGCATCAATTTAATAAATGGATATGGTATAACAGAATGTTCTCCTCTTGTTAGTGCAAACAGAGACTATTTCAATGATTGTTCAACCGTTGGAGTTATTCTTCCTTGTTGCAATGTCAAATTTGAAGATGTAACAGATGATGGCTATGGTGAAATCTTAGTTAAAGGTGATATTGTTATGCTTGGTTATTACAAGGATCCAGAATTAACCAATACAGTTCTTCAAAATGGGTGGTTTAAAACAGGTGATTATGGCAAATTTAATGATAAACATCAATTAGTTATTACTGGAAGGAAAAAGAATTTAATTGTTCTTGAAAACGGTAAAAATGTTTTCCCTGAAGAAATTGAAAATTATATTATGAATATTCCTTATGTGCAGGAAGTTATAGTTTCTGGTATAAAAAATGAGCATAATATTGAAAGTGCTTTGCTTGCTGAAGTATATTTAAATAAAGATAAAGTAGAAGAACTTGGCTTAACAGATATCAATACTAGTTTGAAAAAAGACATTGCAGATGTTTGTATGCCTCTACCAGTTTATAAAAAAATTGCACAAATAAAGATTAGAGAAACAGAATTTCCAAAAACGACAACAAATAAGATTAAAAGATAGAAAAGAACTTCATTGGTATAACCAATGAAGTTCTTTTAATGCAAAAATTAATAGTGAATAATCCAAATTTTTGGTGACCCCTACGGGAATCGAACCCATCACTCAGCCTTGAGAGGGCTGCGTCTTAACCGCTTGACCAAGGGGCCTTATAATTTAGCTATTATTATGAATCTCAATTGATAATTTTAATATTTCTGCTAAACGCTCTTCTTGTTTTGTTAGATATAAATATCCTATTAACCCTTCAAATGCTGTTGAATACATATAATCTGCTTTATCTGCATTTTTAGGAACATGATGATTTTCTGTATTTCTAGTTCTTTTTACTATATCTTTTTCTTCATCTGTTAGATATGCATCTAACTTTTTTATAACATCTGCCTGCGCTTTTGCTTTAACATACATAATAGCTTTTCTATGTAGTTTATTAGGCTTTAAATTGGTTGTATCTACTAAATAATCTCTTATATAAGTTTCGAATATACTGTCTCCAAGATATGCCCATGTTAGTGGTGACATTTGCTTTACTAATTTAATTTTACTTTCTGCTTCATTTTCAGTTTCCATTACTTAAATTAAATCGTCCCTTTCTTACATTATAAATTTTTAAACTTTTTCTAATGTAATTTTTCCTAATTTTGCAGTTCTAAAATCTATTAGAAGTAAATTTGCAACTTTTTCATAATCTACTCTTCCACCTGATATTATAGCGCCTCTTTTACTTGCAATAAGTTCCATTAAAGCTATTATTTTATCCTCTTCATAATTTTCAGACTTGTTCATTATAATACTAATATCTTCATTTGTCAAATTATATCTTTCAATAACATTTTTTTGATAATTTTCCCATAAGTACTTTAATAATTGATATGCAACATCTTCTTTAGGAATCAATTCATCCTTTATAGCTCCAATATATGATAAGTGCATAGCTGTTTTATTGTCTTCAAATTTTGGCCATAAAACTCCTGGTGTATCTAACAATTCTATATCGTTTGAAATGCGTACCCATTGTTTTTGTTTTGTAACTCCTGGTTTATTCCCTACTTGTTGTGATTTTCTATTTGTTAACCTATTAATTAATGATGATTTTCCAACATTCGGTATTCCTATTATCATTACTCTAATGCTCTTTTTCTTTATACCTTTATTTAAAGCTTTTTGCAAGTCTTCTTCTAAAACCGTTTCTATTTTGTTTATAATGTTCTTTACACCTGTACCTAAATTTGCATCTATAATCAAAGCTGGAATGTTATTTCTATCGAAATAGCTTTTCCATTTTTCGGTTTCTTTGTTATCTGCTAAATCGCTTTTGTTTAATAAAACTATTTGTTTTTTCTGTTTTATAATATTCTTAAAATCTGGGTTTTGGCTAGACTTAGGAATTCTTGAATCCAAAATTTCTAACACTACATCTACTAATTTTAAATCTTCAATTATTTGTTTTTTTGCCTTTAACATGTGCCCGTGGGTACCAGTTAATCGAAGTCTTAGAAAAACTTTTTTCTTCATTACTCATTTTTTTCACTTCCTTTTATATATTCTCGATTTTTTCTACTTCACAATTACCAATACATAATGGTAATAACGTATCCATGTCTGGTATTTCTGAAAAATAACATTTTATTGGAATGCTAACCCCACCATGTGTTACTATTAAAATTCTCTTATTTTTGTATGTTTCTTTTATCTCATCTAAAAAATTATATATTCTGTCGAAGAAATCTTTAATATTTTCAGCCTTTTCATATTTTTTATTAATTTTGTAACTCCAGAATTCTTCAAAATTAAAACTACTTGTTTCTTTCCCTTCAAATTCTCCAAAATCTCTTTCTGATATTCTCTCATCTATAATTAAAGGAATATTTTTGGTTTTATTTATAATTTCAGCTGTTTGCAAAGCTCTTTTTAATGGCGAGCTAATTATTAAGTCAATTTCTTCATCTATTAAATTTTGAGCAGTTATAAGTGCTTGGTTTTCTCCCGTTTCGTTCAACGCTATATTTGCCTTACCTTGAACTTTTTTCAAAACATTCCATTCAGTTTGTCCATGTCTTGTTAATAAAATGTCCATATAATTACCTCCATAATTTACTTTTTATTATATCATAAATTTCTAAATACAATTTTTATATTATTTTTATCAGTAATATAAATCATATCTATTAATTCATTTAATGTCTTTCTATCTAATTGTTCTATATTAAATTTTTTTATTTTATTTCCTCAAGTTTCTTTTGTACTTTATTTTCTAATTGTTTTTTTTCTCTTTTAAAAATATCATCAGCAGTTTCGCCGTTATATAATCCTTTATATCCTGCATTATGAAATTCAGCCATATTTTTAACACCTGCAGCTGAAGCAACTTTTTGAAGTGTGTAATTACCTTGTTTTGTTAATTTTCTTTGATAAAATCTTTTTTCATCATCTGATAAAGAATCATATTCTTGTTCTGTTATTTCCTGTTTTCTTGTTTGAATAGCAAAATATGTTTGTCCTAAGGCAACAACTTCTTTACTTGGATCAGCATTTTGCACTATCAAATAGCATATGTATCTTGATAGTTTATAATCTTTAATAAATTCTTCTTTTCCTTTTCCAGTTTTTATTGGCTTGTTGATCTCAACAACCCAATCTTCTTCATTTGAAACACTATTATTTGCTGATAAAACTGCTTTATCTATTACTTTTTGAAAATTTCTCCAATCCTTGTATTCCAATACTTTTTGTAATTCACGTGCATACCAATATTCATTTCCATAATCATCAATATGTTTTATATTTTCAAAAGTATTGTTAGAATATTTATTTTCAATTATCTTCATTGCTACCTCCATTTCTATTAATTATATTAAAGTTTTCTTTATGTTCCCACTACCCCATATTTTTATAGTTTTTTATAAAAAATATAGTAAATATGTAAAAAGAATTTAGTAATTTTTTCTTTATTTATAAGGGTTTGAGTATGGTTCTCCTTAAGTCTCCATTACCCAGTTAATCCCGACTTTAGTTAACTTTTCTTCTTGATTACTATTTTTTTTCTCTTGTCTCATCTTTCTTTTTTGATACATATCCATAAAAAAATTTTCATCCTTTCTTGCTATTGATTTATATGAAACAGTTATACTGTAATTTGCATTTTACTCGGAACATATTATATCACATTTTTGCCTATTTATAAAGTCCAAAGCCTCAAAATATTTATCTTCAAATTTAAAAATCACTTTTATATTTTCTATTTACTTATCTAATTTTTCTTCTAACAAGCAAAGTTTTCATTTTTTGTTACTTCATAAAAGAAAGAATGCTAAATTAATAGCATTCTTTTTTTATTAAATTTGTATTTTTCCTTGAAATCTTTAGTTATATAACTTTTTCCATTCTTCTTCAGATGGTATTTTCATATCACTATTCCAAATTTCTTTCACATTATCCTTATCAGTATCATCAATATATGTTAAATATATTTTTTCAACATTATCATTAATAAGAAGACTTATTTCTAGACCATCTTCCTCAAAAAAAACATCTTTTGGTAATTTTTTAGCAGCAATCTTATAATAGATTTCTTTATCTGATTCATAGTATTCACAAGAACCAGTTAGATACATTCCTTTGTATTCTTCAGAATTTAATAAAATTACTAAATTTTTTTGAATTACAATTTCCCCTGTTGAATCATTTTTATATTCATTTTCTTTTATATACATATATTCAACATTCATTTTATTTACATCAATATAAGAGTATTTATCTAAAAGAATATTTTTATTTTTCACATTAATTACAAAAGTTATCGCTAAAATAGCTATTGTCACTAAAATAGATACTATAATTAACAATTGTCTTCTTTTTTTATATCCTTTTAAATAATTTATTCTTTCCTCTTTGTTTTTAGTCAATTTTGCATTCATCTCTTTAGTCATATTGTTTAAATCGTTTTTACATTTTATACATTTTTCTATGTGTTCTTCAACGACCTTATTTGTAGCATTACTTGAAATTTTATCCACATAACTTGGCAACAAATCTTGAATAACATCGCATTCTAGTTCTTTCATTTAACAATCCTCCTTATCTAGTTTTTGTTTTCCTCTAAAAAATGTGACTCTTGCCCAGTTCTCGCTTTTATTTAAGATTTGACCAATTTCTTTAAAAGATAATTCTCCGGTAATTCTTAAATACATAACTTCTCTAGTATTTATATCTAATTTTTGAAGGGTTTTATATATTGTTACTTTATTTTCTTTTCGGATATAATTTTCATCTATTTTTTTATTATCTGAAATTTCTATTTCATCAATAGATACTGTATTTTCAAACTTATTTTTTTTAGTTTCTTTATAAAGAATTTTTTTTGCAATCGAACGAAGCCACACTGAAATTTCGCAATCGCCTCTAAATTTGTCTATCTGATTTATTGCAACTATAAATGTTTCTTGCATAATATCTTCCGCTAAATTATCATTTTCTGTAATAGTATATATATAGTTCTTTATCAAACTAGCATATTTTTCATAAATTTCTTCAATATTTTCCATTTTTTCCCCTTCTACTAATATAGTGTAACATTTTAATTAATTCGTTACAATTTTTTGCATTTTTATAAAAAAAGTACCTTAAATTATAAAAGGAAAGTTTATTAAAAAGTTAATTTAATTTGGAATTACCTATAATTTTCTGTAAATTGTAAGTTGTAGGTCTAATATTCATGGTAAACATGTTCCCAATTTTTATTTCTAACTAAAATCCAATTTCAACCTTCATATTTGCTATTAGGATTTAGCGAACCATCTCCACCAGATGAATCAACATTAAAATTAGCCTATTTTTTCAACTTTACTATTATATCTTTTCATTTTTCTAATATTATTTTTTGTTTTATCATCTACTTTATAAGATTCTAATATTTTTTGAAGTGCTTTATTATATGTCCAATTATCTATTTTGTTATCTTTTAACAATTCCATTGTTTTTTCTGGGAATTTTACAAAACATACTTGAATAGCCCAAGCTATCGCCATTTTTACATAATATCCATTATGATTTATATTGTTTAATCTTTTTAAAACTTCATCAATATAATCAGGAACAATATAATAATCTAGTATTGTAACTACTGCAAATCTTAATTCATATTCTTTATTGGATTTTAAATATCTTTCTATTATTCCCCACATTTTAGTCATATTCTTTTTTATTATTTTAAAACCTGCCACAGAAACATCACATACCGCCCAGCTATTTATTTTAGGAATAAAATTTTCTAAATGTTCGGAGAAGGTTTCAAAGTCAGTTTTCCAAAGACCTAGTACCATTCCTTGAAGTAATATTTCTTCGTAAGAATTATTAAGAGCATTATTTAAATATTTTTCTATATCTTCATTCTCTACTATGTATTTTGCGAGTTCTCTTAACTTTGGGACTCTAACACCTATAATTTCTGTAGTGTTTGGACATAAACTTGTATGAAATGTTTTATATTTTTCATCTGATAAAGCTTCTATCTTTTCCTTTATTTTAATATTATCCAAAATATTCTCCTTATTATTACTTTATTATCTATATTTCTTCTTACTATCTTAATATTTTTGCTTTGATTATACCATAAAAGGCAGATAATTTTCAACAAATTATCTGCCTTATTTGTTTTGAATTTATAACCTTACAACCATTTTTGCACTTTCTTTTGGTGAATATAAAAATCCTACAAAACCTATTAATACCGTGTCAGTTTCATCTTATATTTAAAATTAATATGGTATTAATACTAATTTATAGTAAAAATATCTTCTTATTCCATCCACTAAATAGCTTGCTTTAAAGGTATAATATGTGTTTTCTGCAATTGTCGAACCTCCATTTATTATTCCTGTAATTATCATTGTTCCTGTTTCTCCATTAGCTATTGTTTCTGTTGTTGCCCAAGTAGGCTCTTTAAAAACTGCATTGGCATCACTACACTGGTCTGTTACTTTTTCAATCATTCCATCTGTAAAGTCATATCCGCTTTGGTTAGGTAATGGTACTTTTATATTAACTGTATAATCAGATTTCCAAATGTATTGCTTCTTATTATGCTTTAAATTAGTTGTTATCATATTATCTTCATACGTTTCAGATGTTATTTTTAAAATAACATACTTCCAAGTTGCGCTAATAAAACTAATAAAAACTGAATCCGAAGAGTCTGTATATCTTGTTACTCCATTTGAATCTTCGCCTAAAGAGGTTATTGTAACAGGTAGTTTTGGTTCAGTCTTTTCTCCTGTTACTGTGCCATATATATGTAGCTGGGTATTCCAAATCGCATATGAAATCGAGGTAGCTACTAATACGACTATTAACATTATTAATAAATACCACGTTTTCATTGTCTTTTTTTTTCTAATTTTTATTTTTCTTGCCATATCTCGCCCTTATAAAATTATATATTTTAATTTTTTAATATATATCTATATATATTATTACCCGTCATTACTGAGAAATACGCTTCTTCTTTTTGGTTATCTAAATAATATAAAATTGGTTTGAATAGCTCTTCTGAAATTTTTACTATTTCTCCAAAATCTTTTACATAGACAACATTTGCTGGGTCATCATTTGGTTTCGTACTAATTTGTACAATTTTGTCTTGGCAAAGTTTTAATATTCTATTTAACTGTTGCCTAAATTCATTCTTGACAATATTAATTGTACTAGATTTGATAACATTCTTTAATAATACTAATGAAATTATTAATAAAACTAAATCTAAAATAATTATAGCAACATTTATATAAATTTTAAAATAGATATGGACTTACCTGTCGAATTAGAAATTCCATTGTCTTCTTCTGATGATGATATTCATGACAATAACACTTTATTGGTATCAGAAAAATTGCAAAAAGTCTTTTTACCTTATTCGGTAAAAGAAGTTATGTCTTATTTAGAGCAATACCCTAAAGAATATTCTTCGTTTTCGGATGTTGTAAATAAAGAATTTATATTTCCATATTCTTACTACTCAAAACATACTGTGGTTGCACGCTTTAGAGAAGCATATTCATTAATTAGAGATAGAGAATCAAAATCTATTATAGATGCATTTAAATTTGCTGTAGATATAATGTTTAATTATGAACTAAACCCTGTAATTATAGCTGCTTGTAAAACGCAAGAAGAATTAGAAAATTATTTGTCTTGCTTAAATCGTCAGAAGTTAGATGAATTCACTGCTTTCGAAATTAAATATGAAATCTCGCCATTAAAAATATAATTTGAATAAGGGAAAACCTTTTTCTCTGTTAGAAAGAGCCAGAGGAAATCTCAAAATACTTATCAAGTATAAATGTTTTAGATTGTTTTTACATTTTTACTAAAATTTATATTGATTTCTATCTGCTCTATCATCAAATTTTCTATCAAAGTCTTTGTTGTTATAAAACCAGTCCGTTTTTTTATGCAAATTGAAATTTTTTTGATTTCTGTTTAATCCTATATCTAAGAAAATTAATATTGGAATAATTATGCAGAATATTGATACTAGAACATTTATGTAGTCATCTGGAGTAATTCCGCCTGTTGTTATCGTTGTATATAGATATGTTCCAAAGTATCCTATATATGAGAACATGTATACAAGCGCTCCAATTATTCTTCTTTTAAGAATAAATAAAAAACAAAAAAATGTGCTGAAAAGTAATATAATTTCTACTGTCATATTAAACACTGCAAGTGGAAAATCTGTTCCAAGTGTAGTTGTAATTGCTGCAACAATTCTCAAAACCCATAACATTACTGCCATCATTAATATTAAATAACTAAATACTACCATTTTTTAAATCTCTCCTTCTACTATTACATCTCTTTTTAGTAGTTTTTTCTCTAGAATCCCTAACCCTATAAATTTATTTTTCTGATATACTCTGTATATGCCATCTTGCATATCAAAAGTTAATTTTACTCCATTTAAGAAATATTGTAATTTTTCATCTGCTAAAACAATCTTTCCGTTTTTGCTAAATACCTCTTCTATTGAAATAATCGCTTCTTTTACATCTTTTTTCTTATTTTTTATATCATCTATTGAGATTGCATCTTTTATATTAAATATATCTACATCTGTTCTTTGCAATTCCTTCATATATGCAATAGTGCCTAACCTTTCGGCAATATCTTGGCATAAAGTTCTAATATATGTTCCTTTTGAACATTTTACTATAAATGATATTTGATTGTCAAAATATTTTTTAAATTTCATTTCATAAATTTCTATTTCTCTAGGAGTAATTTCTACAACTTGTCCATTTCTTGCATATTCATAAGCTTTCTTTCCATTTATCTTAATTGCCGAATACATTGGTGGAATCTGCTTTTGTTTACCTAGGAAACTAGATAAAACCTCTTTAATTTTTTCCTCATCTAATGTTTCTACTTTTCTAGTTTCTAGAATTTTTCCTTCACTATCTAATGTATCTGTTCTTGTACCTAGCTCCATTACTACACTATATGTCTTATCATGTTCTACTAAATATTTGGAAATTTTTGTTGCATTTCCTATTAATATTGGTAAAACTCCTGTTGCTTTAGGATCTAAAGTTCCGGTATGCCCCACCTTTTTCGTATTTAATTCTTTTCTTAAAACATTTACAACATCATGAGAAGAAAAATCCTTTGGTTTGTTTATTATTAATACACCCTCCATATTTTGCTTCCTTTACTATTTTAAATGTTTTTTACATTCTGCAACTAATCGCTCTTTTGATTGCTCTATTGTACCTGTAATTGAACCACCTGCAGCTCTTATGTGTCCACCACCATTAAATAATAGTGCAATATCTGCTACATTTACATATTCATTAGATCTTAGTGATATTTTATAGGTTCCATCTTCAGTTTCTTTTAAGAATATAGAAACTTCTACTCCTTCTATATCTCTGCCAATATCAACTATCCCTTCATGGTCACCCTCTTCTGCCTCTACAGTTTCCATATCTTTATTTGTAATATATGTAAAAGCTATTTTTCCATTTTCTAAAAGTTCTAATCTATTTATTGCTACTTTCCTTAGTTCAAAGCGTTTTTTTGAAATTGTTTGTAAAACTCTTTTATATATATCAGATACTTTTACTCCTTTTCGTAATAGTTCTGCTGTAAACTCAAAAGTTTCTGCACTTGTTGCTGGATATTTAAATCCACCTGTATCTGTTAAGATACCTGTTAAAAGGCATGTTCCTATCTCATTATCAATTTCGACACCTAATGCTTCAATTACTGTTATTAATATTTGTGCACACGCAGGTGAAGCTGGGTTTACGAAATTATAGTCTGCAAACATAGTATTTATTTCATGATGGTCAATTGATATTTTACATTTGGCATTTTCAAAACTTTCAGAAAATCCATTTAATCTTTTAATATCTCCACAATCTAATGCAATGGCTATATCATATTGCTCTTTTGTTGGTTCTTTTTTTAAATCGTTAATTCGAGGTAAAAAATTATATATGCTAGAATGTTCTGGCACTATAACATCAACATCTTTTTTGAGCTTTAGTAATGAACAATACAAAGCTAAGCTACTTCCTATTGCATCTCCATCTGGGTTCATATGTGTTAATATTACAAGTGTCTTGGCATTATTTATCTCATTTATAATACTATCTAAAGTCATTATGTTCACATTCCTTCCTAATCTACAAACTTGGTTAGAAAAGAATTAAATTTTGACACAACCAAAATTGTAATTATTTTCAACCTTATTTTTTCTAAAAGTAAATTTAATCCTCTTTTAAGTCTTTCATAATATCTTCTAAAATTTTGTCAATCTTTTCTCCATATTTTAAAGATTCATCTAATTCAAATACTAATTCTGGTGTTACCCTTAAATTTACTTTTTCTGCTAATCTGCTTCTCATATAACCTGATGCAGCTTTTAGTCCTGCTAATGTTTGTTTGATATTTTTTGAATTTAAAATACTGACACTTACTTTAGCATACCTTAAGTCTGGTGAAACTTTTACTTCTGTCACACTAACCATCCCGGTCACATTTGAATTTTTCACTTCATAGTTTATTATATTACTAAGCTCCCTTTTTAATTCTTCATTAACCTTTTCTAATCGATTACTTTGTTTTTTCATATTTTTTAAATACTCCTAAATTCTTGTTACTCACATAAAAGAAGCCTTTTTTAATATTATTGTTTTACTTGTTCCATTATATATGCTTCTATTATGTCTCCTTCTTTAATGTCGTTAAAGTTTTCAATTTGAATTCCACATTCAAATCCAGTTGCAACTTCTTTTGCATCATCTTTCATTCTCTTTAAAGAAATAAGTTTTCCATCATGTATTACAACATTATCTCTTATTACTCTTACTCCTGCATTTCTTGCAACTTTACCATTTGTAATATAGCAACCAGCAACTGTTCCAACATTAGAAATTTTAAATGTTTGTCTTACTTCTGCAGTTCCAATAATTGTTTCTTTAAATACTGGGTCTAACATTCCTTTCATAGCTGCTGCAACATCATCAATTGCATTGTAAATAACAGAATATGTTTTTATTTCTACTTCATCTTTATCTGCTCTTTCTTTTGCAAGAGGTTCTGGTCTTACATTAAATGCAATAATAATTGCTTTTGATACTTTCGCAAGAGTCACATCTGTTTCTGTTACTGCACCTACATTTGCATGTATTACTCTTACCTTAACTTCATCATTAGATAATTTTTCAAGTGATTGTTTTACAGCTTCTACAGAACCTTGTACATCTGCTTTTACAATTAAATTTAATTGTTTTAGGTTTCCTTTTTCGATTTGACTAAATAAATCATCTAAAGTTACTCTTGTATTTGCATTTAATAATTTATCTCTTGCTTGGCGTTTTCTTCTTTCCATTAAGTGTTTTGCTGTTTTTTCATCTTTTACTTCATAGAAAGTTTCGCCAGCTTCTGGAACTTCTGTAAATCCTGTTACTTCAACTGGTGTAGATGGTCCTGCTTTTTTTACGCGTTTGCCTTTGTCATCTGTCATAGTTCTAATTTTTCCAATTGTAGAACCTACTAAAATTGTATCACCTACATCTAATGTTCCTCTTTGTACAAGCATCGTTGCTACTGGTCCTTTTGTTTTATCAAGTCTTGCTTCTATTACAACACCTTTTGCTTGTTTATGTGGATTTGCTTTTAATTCCTTCATATCTGCAACTAATAGAACCATTTCTAATAATGTGTCAATATTTATTTTTTTCTTTGCAGAAATTGGAACATAAATAGTATCTCCACCCCATTCTTCTGGAACTAATCCATAAGCCATAAGGTCTTGTTTTACTTTATCTACATTTGCTCCTTCTACATCTATTTTATTTACTGCAACTATAATTGGAATATCCGCTGCTTTTGCATGGTTTATAGCTTCAACAGTTTGTGGCATAACCCCATCATTTGCAGCAACAACTAATATTGCAATATCTGTTACTTGTGCTCCTCTTGCACGCATTGCAGTAAATGCCTCGTGTCCTGGTGTATCTAAAAAAGTTATTTCTCTTCCATTAATTTCTACTTTGTATGCTCCTATTGCTTGAGTAATTCCTCCCGCTTCTCCTTCAATTACATTGGTTGATCTAACAGCATCTAGAAGTGATGTTTTACCATGGTCTACATGCCCCATAACTACTATTACTGGTGGTCTTGGAACTAAATCTTCTGCTTTATCTTCACTCTCATCAAATAGAATTTCTTCATCTGTTATAATCTCTTTTTTATGTGCTGTTATTCCAAATTCTTGTGCTACTAAAAATGCTGTATCAAAATCTAATTCATTATTTATTGTTGCCATTATTCCGAAATCCAATAACTTTTTTATTATTTCTCCGCTTGTCTTTTTTAATTCATTACTTAAATCTTTTACAGAAATAGGATCTGGAATAGTAATATCTGTTAATTCAAATATTTTTTGTTTATTTCTTTCTCCATCATCACTTATTCTTTTTTTGTTTCTTTTTCCTCTTGTTGTTGTTAAATCATAATAATCAAGCATTGAACCTTCATTAAACATATTAGATAATCTATCTTCTTGTCTTAATGATTTTAATTTTTGGCTATTTATTTCATCAAAACCATTTTTTCTTGATTTTCCTGTTTTTTTGTTAGTTTTGTTTTCTTCATATCTATTGTTTTTTTGTTTATCAATTTGTTTATTGCCATATTCTCTAACATTTTCCTTTTCAACTATGTCAACAGACATGATATTTTTGATATTCTTTTCAATACCTCTTTCATCAAGTGGTCTTTTGTAGTTGTTATTGTACCCATTATTATTGCCGTTTCTATTATTATATTGGCCATTTCTATCTCTGTTATATGGTCTTTGGTTATTATTTTGCCCATCTCTATTATATTGTCTTTGATAATTATTGTTTTGCCCATCTCTATTATATTGTCTTTGATAATTATTATTTTGCCCATCTCTATTATATTGCCTTTGATAATTATTGTTTTGACTATCTCTATTATATTGTCTTTGATAATCATTGTTTTGGCCATCTTTATTATATTGCTTTTGATAATTACTGTTTTGACCATCTCTATTATATTGTTTTTGGTAATTATTGTTTTGCTCTACTTTTTCTGTGGACTTTACTTTTACAAGGGGTTCTTTATTCTCAACATTTTGTTTATCTATAACCTCTTCTATTTTTTCTACAGGTTTTGGCTCTACTACTTTTGGTTCTTCCTTTTTGCCAAAAAGCTCACTAACTGTCATTGGCTTATTAGGTTTATTTCTATAAACTATATTAAAATCTTTTTTTCTTTCATGCTCTACAAACCCCACAGATTTAGCTGGTTCCTTTGATTTTTTTGTATTTTCCTGTTGTTTTGGAGGATTTTCTGATACAATTACTTCTCTTCTAATAATTACTGGATTATCATTTTTCTCTTTTACTTCCTTTTTTACAGGATTTGATGCTCTTGAAAACTCCTTTTCTATTTTTTTTGCTTCTGATTCTTCTATTGCATTTAAATGTGATGTTGCCTTTATTCCTAACTCTGCTGCTTTGTCTAACACATCTTTATTAGTTACCCCTATTTTTTTAGCTATTTCATGTATTTTTATTTTAGCCAATTATATCACCCCCATTAATTTTGTTGTTCATTTTAATCATTTTGTTTTGAACTATCAATAATTACACCCCTTAAATCATTATATATTTTTTCATCGATGCTAACATTTAATGCTCTTTCTAACTTTTTTGTTTTAATTGCTTTATTTAAACAATCTTCATTACAACATATATATGCCCCTCTACCGGCTTGCTTTCCAGTTTTATCTATGCCGAATTACACCTTCTTTGTTTAAAACAATTCTTATTAATTCTTTCTTATCTTTTTTCTCATTACAAGCTATGCACATTCTTTGTACAACTTTTTTCATACTATTCTTCTACTACCTCTTCTTCATTATTTACTTCTTCGCTACTCATTTTTTCGCTTTGTTCTAGTAAAGCTCTAAATTGTGATTCACTTTTTATATCTATTTTCCAATTTGTAAGTCTTGCTGCTAGTCTTGCGTTTTGACCAGCTTTACCAATTGCAAGTGATAATTGATTATCTGGTACTATTACTTGTGCAAATTTTTCTTCTTCTTTCACATCTACTGCCATAACCTGTGCTGGTAACAATGCAGCAGATATATATGTTGCAGGATCCTCGCTCCATTCAATTACATCTATTTTTTCACCTTTTAATTCATTTATTATATTTTGAATTCTTATTCCTTTTGGTCCTACACATGAACCTACTGGGTCTATATCTTCGTTTGTAGAATATACTGCAACTTTACTTCTGTTTCCTGGATCACGAGATACGCTCTTTATTTCTATTAATCCTTCATATATTTCTGGTATTTCAAATTCAAATAATTTTTTTACAAAGTCTGGATTACTTCTTGAAACAAATACTTGTGGTACACCTTTTAATCCTTTTTCCACTCCAACTACATACGCTTTTACTTTATCATTTACTTTATAGGTTTCTGTAGGTATTTGATCTTTTAATGGCATTATTCCTTCAAGTTTTCCTAAGTCTAATATAACTGTTCCTTTTTCATTTTTTTGAACTATTCCAGAAACAATTTCTCCTTTTCTGTCATTATATTCTGTGTATATAATGTCGCGTTCTGCTTCTCTTATTTTTTGTAGCATTACTTGTTTTGCCGTTTGTGCAGCTATTCTTCCAAAATCTTTTGGAAAGATTTCAATATTTATTACATTACCAATTTCTGTTTTCTTATCATATTTTTTTGCATCTTCTAATGATATTTCAAGCATTGGGTCAAATACATCTTCTACTACTTCTTTTTGTGCAAAAATTTGAATATCTCCTGTTTCGTCATCAATAATAACTTTTACATTTTCTGCTGAATCAAAGTTTCTTTTATATGCTGTTACTAGTGCTGTTTCTAATGATTCTAATAAATATGCCTTGCTAATTCCTCTTTCTTTTTCTAATTCCTCCATTGCCATAATTAATTCTTTACTATCAATTGATTTCATTTTTCTACCAATCCTTTCTTAATTCCATTCATACACTGTTCTTATTTGTGCAATATCTTTTTTGGGTATATCTAATATTTTATTTTCTAAATTTATATAGATATTTTCCTCATCAAATTTTTCTAATGTGCCTTGCATCTGTTTTTTTCCGTTATATGGTTTGAAAAATTTAATACTTAGTTCTTTACCAATATTTTGTGCTAACTGCTTATCTTTTCGTATTGTTCTTTCTATACCAGGTGAAGATATCTCCAGAAAATATTGCTCTTCTATTAAATTTGCACTATCTAATACATCATTTATAGCATTACTTACTTTTTCACAATCTTCTAGTGAAATTCCAGAATCACTATCTATATATATTCTTAAAAAGTAATCTTTGCCTTCTTTTATGTATTCAACATCATACAAATTATATTCAAGTTTTAGTATTATTGGCTCTACTAAAGCCTCTATTTTTTCTTCAATATTTTTCAATACTATCTTCCTTTCAAGTTCAAAGAGTGGGATTTATTCCCACTCTTTGTAATTATTTTATGTTTGCTAATAAATTATATACTCTTTTTCAAGAAAATGCAAGGGTTTTTGTAAGATTTTTGTGATTATTGTGAATTATCATTTGAAATTCCGTTTAAAGCTTAAAAACGGAAATAAGTTTGTGTATAATATAGTTAAGTGTTTCCATTGTAGTTTGAAGGAGGTAAA
>SFKP01000011.1 GCA_004553715.1 Clostridiales bacterium | reverse complement strand
CATGTGTGTATTGTCCCCCATTTTCTCTTACTCCTGGCAAATACGATTTTATATAACCTGGCTCTAATTTTGTTTTGTAAAATGGTGGATCTAATAGCTTTATTATTCCATTTTCTTTATCGATTAAGTGATTTTCTAAGCTTTCCATTGATATATATTTTTTGTCATTATCTGCTGCATCAGATATCACACCCCAAGTTTGAGATATGCTGTCTATTCTACATTCTTCATTTTCAATACTTCCTAATGGTTCTCCGATTGTCTGTATATGCCCTTTTGAACCATCTTCCATCCCAACCTGATGTATTTAAAGCCTTTTTTAAATGGCTTTTTACCTCTTCATATTTTTCTACTTTTGCTTGTTCTTGTTTATGATTACATATTTCAATAAATTTTGTAAGAACATCATACAAGAAAAATCCGTAGCCATATACTTTCTCCTCTTTTTTTATTTCCTACTGTGTTTAAGCCATCATTCCAATCTCCTGACCCTATTTTAGGAAGTCCATGTTCTCCAAAATCTAATGATTTTTCAATTGCTTTAATACAATGCTCATATAATGTGCCATATATATCTCCTTCTTCGTATAAATCGTACCTTTCGTCAATTCCATCTTCTAATACATCTCCTTTTAAATATGGAATTTCTTCATCTAAAATTTGATAATCTCCCGTATAATCTATATATTCCCAAACTACATAGCACATCCATAATAGGTCATCAGAAAACCTTGTTCTTATACCTTTTTTTGTTTCCTCGTGCCACCAATGAAGGACATCTCCTTCTATAAATTGATGTCTTGCATGTTTTATAATTTGTGTTTTCATCATATTACAATCTACATATTTTATTCCTAAAGTATCTTGCAATTGGTCTCTAAAACCTATTGCTCCTCCTGATTGATAAAAACCTGTTCTGCTCCATAGTCTCGAGACTATTGTTTGATAATTTGCCCAACCATTTAGCATTAAATTCATTGATTCTAAAGGTGTTTTTACATCTATTGTTGTAAGCATTTCATACCAATAGTTTTTGACTTTTTTAAGTTCTTCCTTGCAATTTGATATTTTTGAATATTTATATGCCATATTTTTTACATCTAATATACTATTTTCAGATCCAAAATTTAAAATAATTTCCTTTGTTTCAAATGGCTTTAATTCTAACGAAATTTCTATTGCAGCACATGAAGTTTCTCCTAATCCACTTTTATTGTCCATATTATCAAAAACTATATTCCCATTTTGCATTACTAAACGCTTTTTACCAGTAAATGATTCTAATTCTTTACTACTACTTATATATGCAATATTTTCTTTAAAGTCATTTTTATATAAATTTTTTATAATAACTACATTGCCATCTTTTTTTACATCTATATATTGATTTGTCTGAATTTCATCTTCACCTAAAACAGGCTTGATATAATAGATAATCTTTATTTTCTTCGTTTCTACTGCCATGTTTTGCAGAGTAATAATATTTACTTTTATTTTATCTTCTAATGGTACAAAGGTTTCCACAGTTTGGTTTATTCCATCTTTTACAGTTTTAAATATAGTATATCCAAATCCATAAGTTGCTATAAATTCTTGGGGTTCCTCATTTAAGTTTTGAGATAAGCTCCATTTTAAGCCTGTTTTTGCATTTTTAAAATAAATTATTTCAGATGGCATATCTTGTATTGGATTATTACACCAACTAGATAATCTATTTAATCTACTATTGTTGCACCAAGTAAACCCACCTAAATTTTGAGTTATAAGTGTCCCAAAATTAGGATTTGCAAGTATATCACTCCATACTGTAGGTAAACTTAAGTTGTTATTAAACTTCATTTTATATTCAAAACCATCTTCTGAAAAGCCTCCATATTCATTATAGTATTTTAAATTTAAAAGATCTTCATTTAAAGGTTCTCCTTCTAATACAATATTTGATTTTTCCTCTTCTATTTCTCTTGTTTTCGCTAAATATTCTTCTTCTAAATCTCTAAGTCCTGCTTCAATACTTCCTCTAGAGCTATCTATAATTAGATTTGCTCTAAAGTTTAAAACATCTATATCTTCTTGTTTTAACTCTTTTTGATTTATAATAAATATTCCACCAAATTGGTTTTTTAAATATCCTATTTGCCTGTTTTGTATTGCATTTTCTATTTCAAATTTAATATAGTAGTCATATGAATTGGTTTCTTCATTTAATATAACTAAATCAATTTTGATATTTTTTGTTCTAAAAAATTCATAAGCTTTTAAGATTTCAGAAATTATATATACATCATTTGCATCTTTTATTTTTGCAAGTAGTATTGGTAAATCTCCTGATATTCCAAATTTCCAAAGCTCTGACTGTGAATATATTCTTTTTGGTAAAGCTTTTAATTTTTCGTTGTTTGTTGGATTTTGGAATAATAAATATCCTAGCATTTTTTGATAAGTTTCTATGTTTTTCCCTTTTACTCCTAAATATATATTTTCTGCCTCTACCTTCGCTTTCGCTAGTTCAAAGGTTTTCGTTATAACATTAGTATTTTGATATTTATTTAAATTGTCTATTACCTTGTCCTTTTGCTCATCTACTGCAAGTATTAAGTCTAAAGAAACTGTTTCTCCAGGTGATAGTTTAATTGTCCTTTTCATTGCAATAACTGGGTCTGTCACCATTCCACTATTTTTTGAATATGGTTTAGAATATTTTATCATATCTGGAATTTTGTTATTTTGTTTCCCTATAAATCTTTCTTTTTCTATTTCATATTCTAAATCTCCTATTGTTTCGCTTTCTGTAAAAAAGCTTGCTCCTAAGTAATACTCTTTTTGTGATGAACCTCTTTTATTTCTTTTTACAAGAATTGCACCAATATCTAATTTTTCAAAATTCAGAAATAAATTATTAAATGCAGGATGTGCATAGTCTTGCTCTGCCCTTGATAGCACAGGTTCAAAATAGCTGGTTACTTCTAATGTTTCAAAATTTAACCCAATATTTTTTAATTTTAATCTTCTTATTTCAACTGCTTCATCCGGTGCAACTGTTATTTCTTCATCAGTTTCTATGTTTCCTACTGTCTTTACATATTTAGTTTTACTAGGTTCAAAAGTTATTCTGTTGTTTTCATTTTTTTCTGGAACGGTGCTCCATATATTGTTAAAGCTTAAGTTTTTTATATAGAAAAATATCCCTTGTTTTCCTTCTGAAGTCTCTTTAAATCTGTTTATTAAGATATTTTCGAACTTACTATAACTTTCTCCTTCTAATGTTGATACAACAGTATATTTCCCATTTGATATAACATTTACAGTCTTTAAGCGTGTTTCTATTTTTGTATAAGTCTTTTTTGAATAACTCTCATAGTCTTTTATCTTTATTTTTTCTACTTTTTCTTTTTTCTCTTTTGTTATAATTGCCTTTTCTGGCATTCTTTCTTGTAATAATATATCTACTGCCTCTATTTCTGGATTAAAAGAAAATCGTTTTACTAAAATATCATCATTTATTAAATTATTTATTGAGAGTAGTATTAAACCTTGATGATGTGCCATATATGTTTTTACAGGCTCACATATTTTTCCATAATCTAACCTTTCTGCTGTATAATCAATCGATTCATAAAATCCATATTGACTATACATGTCTTGTTTTTCTAATTCTCGTAAATTTGAAATTGCTTCTGCAGGCTCATATTGCAAACTAAGTGCTACAGAATATGGCGATACCACCATATCTTCTTCTAAACCTCTTTTTAATCCTAACCAAGGCACCCCAAAAGCTTTATATTGATAATTATAATTTAAATCTTTCAAGTTAAATGCTGCTTCTGATATCCCCCAAGGGATACCGTAATTTTTTAGCATATTCTTTTTGGCTCATAATCATAAATCTGCAAGATTCATCAAGCAAGCTTCCTTCATATCTTTTTATATTTACATTTGGCATTAAGTACTCAAATGCAGTTCCCGACCATGATATTAACCCTTTGTATTTATTTAAACTAGTTAGAGTTCTACTTAATCCATTCCAATGTTTTACATCCACATCTTTTTTTGCAATAGCAATTAAACTTGCCTGTCTTGCTTCTGAAGCTAATAAATCATAATACGAATCTGTTTGCTTATTTTCATCAATATTAAAGCCGATTGAAAATAATCTTTTTTTGTCATCATATAGGACTGTAAAATTTGTATCTACTATAAGCTTTGTGACCAATTCGATTAGAAATTCTTCAGCATTGTTTTTTATTAAAAATGTTTTTAAAGTGTATAAATATCCTACAAAATTTCCACTATCTACTGTTGATATATATTTAGGATTAAGTGGCTCTAAATTTAAAGTATTATACCAGTTATATAAGTGTCCATTCCATTTTGGAAGTTTTTCAATTGTTTTTAGCATTTTTGTAATTAAATTCATTGTCTCCGATAGCTCTGAATATCCTAAATCATAAGCAGATATTACAGCCAATAAGCTAAGGCCAATATTTGTTGGAGAAGTCCTATTTGCTACTCTTTCTTTTCTATCTTCTTGAATATTGTCTGGCATTAGAAAGTTATTTTTTTCATTTAAATTATCTTTAAAGAATTGCCATGTTCTTTTTCCTACCTCTAAAATATATTCTTTATCCTTGTTATCTATCATCTCTAGTGCTTTTTTTTCTTTAATTTCTCTGCTTATATACCATACACAATATGGAGCAATTGTAAACAAAATACCAAAAAGCAAAAACATATAATTTTTTATAAGAATTCCAAATAATATTAATAATGCACCAACTATAGGATTTATTATCATGTTTTTATAATATGATAATAAATCTTTCTTACTCTGCTTTTCTGCTTCTTCAGCAGTCATCCATTCTAATAGATTTTGTTTTGAAACTTTTAATCTATAAATTGTTTTTATAATCGATGATGATAATGTATATGTCTTATATGGAAGAACAGCTATTTCTAATATCCCTCTTATTATACTTGCCTTAATGACATTTATAACTTTAGTCATATTTTTATGTGCTGAAATAAAATTAGGATCTGGCGTTTTTTTAAATATTATATAATTTAATAAATCTAAAATAGTTGGCATAAGCACAGCTGTAAGTGCTACAAAAAATAAACTATACATATTTTTATTTAATATTATTTTTACAAGTAATACTAGAATTAATGCTATCGTTGCAAGAACTTCAGTTAAACTTCTTCTTAAATTATCTAATATTTTAAATTTTGAAAGTTTGTTTAATGGATTCCTTTTTTTAGTTTCATTTTTTATTGTTATAGTTTTACTTAACCAAGGTAATAACTGCCAATCTCCTCTAATCCATCTTGCTAATCTTGTAATATAACTATTATATTTTGCAGGGTATCCATCTATTAATAATATATCTGTTGCAAGTCCACATCTTAGGTAATTTCCCTCTAACAAATCATGGCTAAGCACTGTGTTTTTAGGAATTTCGTCATTTAACACTTTATAAAAAACTTCTAAGTCGTATATACCTTTACCAGTGAATATCCCTTCATCAAAATTGTCTTGGTATACATCTGATATGGCATTTGTATATACATCTGTTCCACCTTGTCCTGCATATATTTTTGTAAACAAACTCTTTCTACTTGCTTCTAAATCTATTCCTACTCGTGGCTGTATTATTCCATGTCCCTCTACTACTAGATTTCTTCTTTCGTTTATTACAGGTCTATTTAAAATATGTGTCATTGCACCAATTAGTTTAAAAGCAGAGTTTACTATTAAATTTGTATCAGAATCAAGTGTTATTATATATTTTATATTTAGCTTTTCTTTGATAGTATTTACTTTAAATTTATCTATTCCTTTTAATAGAAATTCATTAAATTCTGAGAGCAATCCCCTTTTTCTTTCCCAACCTAAATAGCAGCCCTCTCCTGCATTCCAGGTTCTATTTCTATATGCAAAATAGAATTTGTCTTTTGTTCCATTTGCATATTTTTTGTTTAAGCGTAAACATTCTTTTATACCTTCTTCTATAACTTCTTCATCAAAGTCTTCTATTTTATTTTTAGAAGAAGTGCAATCTCCAAGTAAGGTAAAATATATGTTTTCACTTTTATTTGCTAAATAATATACCTCCATTTTCTTCATTAAGTCTTGTACTTTTTCTCTGCTATTTATTATTGTTGGTATTACCACCATAGTAGATAAATTCTCTGGTACATTAGAATTTAGCTCCATTTTCGGAATCAACTTTGGTTTTACACTTTTTACTAATATATAATTTAAAATTTGCACATATATTTCTGATATTGGTATATAACTTAAAAGAACTGTAAGTATTGCAATTACTAGGCTTTTAAATTGATAATAAATACTTACTCCTAAAAATAGGCTAAAAATAAAACTAACTACAAAAACAGAATTAATATATAAATTTGCCTTTTCTTCATTAGTTTTCAAATGTTTTGTTTTTATATTTAGTTCTTTTAATAGTTGTAAGTACCCATCTCCTATTAAATAATATCCAATATGTGCTTTTTTGTCTTGCTTATCTTCGCATAATTTCAAAGCTTTTTTAGCTACATAATTTTCCGAAATTTTTGTTTTGTTTGCTAGTTCTTTTACTTTATTTCTGTAATATTCCTTTGTTTGGTAATCCATATTAGAGTATATTCCTGCTGGGTCACTTTTTAAAATTTCTTCTACACCATTTATCTCTTCAAATAGCTTTAAAAAATTTATTCTTGAAATTTCTCTTATACTTGTTATAGAATTACCCATTAGGACTTTCCCGTAAAGCTATGTCGTAATGTTCTTTTTTTATTACCTCTGACACTGTCATTCCCATTTTATTTACTTGTTCTTCTAATATGTTTAAATATGGAATCCCTTGCTTTCCATATTTTTTTAACTTGAACGACATATATTCAATAAATGGAAACTTCATAGAAATATTATTTATCTGACTTTTATAGTTATCTTGCTTATTTTTAAATCTTTGTTTGTCTAAAGTTTTCTTTTCTACTAACCTTTCTACTATGCTTTCTACTCTGTATTTTTGCATTTGTGAAGAATATATTTTTTCACATATCCCTCTTATATATTCTATTATTGCAATTTGTAAAAAAGTGGATAAATTCCAAATTTCCTCCATGCTTAAATTTCTTCTTCTTTGATATGCTGTTAATGCTAAATTTAAAGTATCTTCTGTTATTTTGCAATCTGTATATGCTACAATTTCTGCTGCAATTACATAAATTCTCGCAAAGCCTTTGTAGTTTCCTTCTGCTATACCTGGTAAAGCTTTATATCTTTTTATTCCAATCTCTTTAGAAACTTTTTTAACTGTTTCATCAACAATATAGAAATTGTCTAAAAGCCACTCTCCTGCAGGATATATATCAATTTCTTGCTTTATCGCTTCTGTTAACAAATTATATGTTTTTTCTATAAATTTAAAGTTTTCTAATACTCTATATATTGGATAAGTATTCATATTTGATTTAGGATTTATATTATCATTTATCGCATTTTTTTCCATATAATTTTGAAGTTGTTCATTATCCAAAACAACTCCTTTTATATTCAATATTTTATTTGCTTGTTTTTTCAAATAAAAAACCTCCTAGTACTTGAAAAAAGTCATTTTTAGTATTTTTTCCAAGTATAGGAGTTTTTATACAAATTTTAGTAATATACTTCTACTAAGTATAAGCCTTGTGCTGGTGCAGTTTTACCTGCTTTTGTACGCTCTTTTGAGTCTATTATATCTTTAATACTCTCCGGCTTAATTTTTCCTAGTCCAACATCCATAAGAGTTCCAACCATTATTCTTACCATATTATATAAGAAACCATTTCCGGTAAATTCTAATATTATTCTTTCATTTTCTTCTTTTATTTCTACCTTGTATATTTCTCTTACTGAATTTTTATTGCTTGTACCACTTGATCTAAAAGCTTTAAAGTCGTGCTCCCCTTCAAAATATTTTGCTGCATGCTTCATCTTTTCTACATCTAGCTTTATTGGGAAATTATATTCTAAATCTCTATATATTGCAGAACCTACTAAGGAATTATTGATTATGTATCTATATTTTTTTCCTTTTGCATTATATCTTGCATGAAAATTTAAATCTACTTCTTCTGCCTTCTTTATAATAATACTCTTTTTTAATTTTGAATTTAAAGCAAGTGGAATTTTGTTTATATCAATATTACTTTCAGTTTTAAAATTTGCAACCTGTGAAATTGCATGAACCCCAGCATCTGTCCTGCCGGAAGCATTAAGTTCTACTTCTTCACCAGTTACTTCTTTTATTGTTCTTTCAATTTCTCCTTGTATATTTAATTTATTAGGTTGTTTTTGCCAGCCATTAAAGCCTTTTCCATCATATTCTATTATTAATTTGATATTTCTCATATATTTTAATCTGCCTTATTTTAATTCTATTTTTGGATTGTCTTCCATTCTATAATTTTCATTTGGATATAACCTTTTTTCTGCTGGGATAAAACCTCTTACTTGTAATGTCGGTAAAATCCAAGTATATGGACCTATCATAGTTCCTGGAAGTGTTGCTGCATTTGCACCTATACGAGAGCTGTCACCAACAATTGCTCCAAAGAAATCTCTACCACTATCTATTTTTTCACCATTTATCTTAATAACTATATTTTTTTGGTCAAATCTTCTATTTGCAAGTATTATTCCGCTTCCAATTCTAGTTGATTTTCCTAAAATAGTATCTCCTGCAAAAGCAAGACTTGCTACTTTAGATTTGTTTTGCATTATTGTATTTTTTATTTCAGAACCATGTCCTACGACACAGTTGTCTCCAATAATTGAGCCTGGTCTAATTAATGCTCCTGATTGAATTTCTACATTTTTTCCTATCATTACAGGTCCTTCTATTGTAACATTTGGATGAATAACTGTTCCTTCATCTATAAAATAATTTCCTTTTATTGAACAAAATTCTCCTACTTCTGCTTTATTTACATGTAAATCTTTTTCTACAACTTCTCTTTGTAAAAATAGTTTGATATTTGTAAGTGCTTCCCAAGGATATATGCAGCCTTCAAAAACCTCTTTAAATCTGAACTCTTCCATTTCTTTAAAATAATATTCTAATTTTAATTCTTCCATTTTTTCCTCCTTATTTTAACTATTTTCTTTAATTATTTCATCTAATTGTTTTGCGAATTCTTCAAGCATTACTATTTTTATATTAATTGCTTTACCTTTTATATATTCATTAATTATTTGTTTTAGACTAATTAAATTAGGTATTTCTAATTTTACTACTTCTTTATTTTTCTTTGCTCTTTCAGTTAATTTCTCTTTGATTTGAACTATGTCTTCATTGCTTGCACATGATATCCTTTGGAACATTTGGTGCATATCATAATATTTGAATACTGGTTTATTCATAGCCTCTCTATCAAATTTTTCATAGAAATTATCCATTTTCATTGGAATGCATTTAAATAAATCTTCTGCTTGTTCCTTATACATCTTATCTCTTAGCATTTCATTTATACTATGAAAATGATTTACTATTTCTAAGATATTACTATTTTGTTTCTCCTCCAAAATTTCATCTAATTCTTCTTTAGCATTTGGGTAATAAGTTCCTTTCAGCGATGCAATATTCATACCTTCGAAGAAAATATTTTTAATAGTTTTTATATCATATTCAATCAATTTTTTCTCTACAAAATAGCTAAAATATATGAAAAGTTTTACCATGTCAATTAGCTCTATTTCGCCTTTTTTAACACTTGCAAGCACATCTTCTACAACTCCTGGGAATTGATCATCTGAAATTTTCCAATATTCTTCAGTAATAAGTCTTTTATATCCTGGTAATTTCTCTGTATCTATTGTATTTATTATAACCTCCATATTTTTCTTAAAGGTTTTCATATCAAAAATTCTTGTTCTAACATACATTTCAATAAATTTAAAGAAACGATATTCTACTTTAAAATTATAATAATAATTATTATCAAATTCTCTTATATAAAACTGCCTGTTATCCATAAGAATTCTTGAAGATACCAGTATTGATTTATACTCTTCGTTGTCTTTAATATTTACAAACTTGTCTTTGGTAATTTTACCTGCTTTTATTTCAAAAGATATTGCAATTGTAAATATAAGCATTGTTTGTAATACTCTATAATTTGTGTTTGGATAGTTTTTATTTACCATTTCAAATATTTTACTAAAGTCATTTAATGCATGTTTTAATATTCTTAAGTTTCTAGTTCCACTACGATTAAATGTTGTAATAATATAGTTAGTATTTTCTTTTAAGAATTTTATTAAATCTGGATTGTTCTCATACCTCATAAGTATTCCATTAATGATATAATTAAATTCTGGCTGATATTCAAAGGTTTCGCCAATTAATTTTTCCTTTATTCTCTCATATTCATTTGCTTTATCAAAAACATATTCTATTTTGTCTCTAATCTTTTCTACCATTGGCTTATCTGTTTTTAGTAAATTATCTTCTTTATCTAAAAGATATGTTGCAATAAAAGTTTTCATCTCTAAATTGCTGTTTTTTAGTTTTGTAGATAACTCTTTTTCATTACAGATTATGATAGTTTTTATATGGTCATGCTCGACAAAATTGTTAATATATCCTAATATATCAATAACATCAACATTAGCTCTCTCTAAGTCATCAAAGCATAACACTTTATCATCTGTAGAAAAAAATTTTGCATAATCTATTTTGTCTCCATTTTGTGTTACTCCAAATAAATTAGCCATATCTAATCCAGTTTTCGCATACTCTGGTATTGATAATTGACCTGTTGCATTCATATATTTTTTTAGGTTTTTATCCATAAGCTGTGTTGTTTCTATAAATATTTTTTTACTAATCTCTTCTAGGTTTGATATACCATATAAAGACATATATATTGTAGTATATTGCTTGCCATTAAGTCTTAAAGAATCTATTTGTTTTCGTATCTTGTTATTCCAAAAATAGGTTTTTCCACTTCCCCATTCTCCGTTTATCATAATAGCATAGTCTGTATAATCTGATCTTATATAATCTAATATGCTTTCAACTAATTCTTCCAACTCAACTATTTCCTCCTTTTTAATCTTTTGCAATCGCAAGTACTATAATATTTTTAGCACCTGCTTTTTTAATGACTTTCGCTACTTCTAAAGCAGTATTTCCTGTTGTAAATATATCATCAAATATGATTACATTTTTCCCTTCAAAAATCTTACCGTCTGTAGCTTTATATACACCTTTTACATTTTCTTTACGTTCCGCCAAATTTAATGTACTTTGCATTGTAGTATCTTTTATTTTTATTAAGGCTCCTATTGGCATTTTAAGATTCAAAATATTGGCAATTTCTCTTGCTATAAGTTCTGTTTGGTTATACCCTCTTAAATCCATTTTTCGTTTATGCATAGGAACTGGCATTATTATATCATAAGTTTTTAAAAATCTACATATTTTTTTATCATTTAGTATTATTTTTGCAAATGTTTTATATAAATATGCCTTTTCATCAAATTTATATTTAATAATTGCGTCTCTTACTATCCCTTCATATTTTAGCATAAAAATGACATAGTCAATATAATTATTGCTTTTAGCAGAATAATTTATTATATTTGATATTTTATATTTTTTTAATTTAATTTCACATCGTTTACATAGGGAATCCTCGTTTAGCTTGCCACAGAAACCGGCAAGCTGGAGGAAATAGAAAATTTAAAAATTCTTTTATCATACATTTCCTTTTTTAAAATAATTGCAATACTTGTTTATAGGACAAGCATCACATGTTGGTGATTTAGCTTTACAAAGCTTTCTACCATGGAATACAAATAAATGATTTACATCTTTTAAATATTTTTTTGGAACAATTTTTAATAGGTCTTGTTCTATTTTTATGGGTTCTTTTTCATTTGATAAACCTATTCTATTAGACACTCTTTTTGCGTGAGTATCTACTGCAATTCCAACTGGTTTGTTAAATGCTTCTAACATAATTACATTTGCACTTTTTCTGCCTATTCCTGGTAAATCTACTAATTCATCAATGTTATCCGGTAATTTACCATTATATTTTTCTTCTACTTCTTTTGCTAACATTTTTATATTTTTTGCTTTATTTTTATAGAATCCACACGAGTATATTAACCCTTCAAGCTCTTTTATATCCATATTATTAAAATCTTTTGGAGTTTTATACTTTGCAAATATATTAGGGGTTATTTTGTTTACTCTTTCATCTGTACACTGTGCAGATAAAACAACTGCAATCGCCATCTCCCAAGGAGAAGTAAAATCTAAGCTACATGTTGCTTCTGGGTATTCTTGTTTTAATAATTCTATAATATTTGTTATATTCTTCTTCATTTCTTAATCCTTTATCACATTTTTATTGATTTTTTAATATACTATACTAAACATAAAATTTAAAGGGAGGTACATAATGCTTCATCTGTTTAAAAAAACTTTAGCAGTTTGCTTAATAGGTTTTGGAATCGGGATTTTACTAGTTATTTTACTATAGGTTTTGCTATTATTGCTATTGGTTTTGCATGGCTTGTTTGTTAGAATGTTTAAAGGAGTGTGTTTTTATATGACTATTGTTGTAAAAAAAGTTCCAAAATGTTTAAGGGGCTTAGTTAAATTTATATTTAGAATAAAATAAAATTTGAAAAAAAATCATCACTATATGATGATTTTTTTATTCAATATAATTATGCTTTTGTTACCTTTCCTGAGCGTAAACATTTAGCACAAACTTTAATTCTTTTTGGTTGTCCATCAACCATAGCTTTTACTGTTCTTAAATTTGGTTTCCAAGTTCTTGATGTTCTCTTGCTTATATGTGAACGAGTAATACTTAATTTGTTTCCGTAATTTACTGATTTGTTACAAATTTCGCATTTTGCCATTATATTTCCCTCCTAATTTTTTCTCGGACGGCCATTTGTTGACCCTTGTTATAGAATTACTTATACTACACTAATTCTATAATAACTTTTTCTGCATTGTCTCCTCTTCTTGATCCTAATTTTATTATTCTTGTGTATCCACCTTTTCTGTCAGCATATTTTGGAGCTATTTCTCCAAATAATTTTGCAGGTAAATCTACTTTATTTCCTTCAGAATCTGAAACTTTATTTGTTTTTGCCATAATTTTTCTTCTAGCATTTAATCTTGATGGCATATCTTTTTGTCTTTTTTCTATTTTTTCTTCTTTAACAACTCTTAAATATTCTTTACCATTTTTGCTTGTTACTTTTTCTAATTCTTTATTACCTTTGCTATCTAATTTAGCTTTTATAACTTTTACATCTACTGTTTCAAAATTATCTTTTTCTTTGATTGCCAAAGCAATTAAATTTTCAGCAATACTTCTAACTTCTTTAGCTCTTGCTTCTGTTGTCTCAACTTTACCATGTACTAGTAAATCTGTTGTTAAGTTTTTTAATATTGCCATTCTTTGGTCTGTTGGTCTTCCAAGTTTTCTATTTTCAGCCAATTTATTTTCCTCCTTACCTTATTCTTCTTCTTTTATAAAATCTAATCCTAATGAATGTAATTTATTTATTACTTCATCTAATGACTTTTTACCTAGATTTCTTACTTTCATCATATCTTCTTCTGTTCTATTTGCTAGGTCTTCAACAGTTGAAATACCAGCTCTTTTTAAACAGTTATATGATCTCACTGATAATTCTAAATCTTCAATTTGCATTTCATATACTTTTTCTTTTTTAGATTCTTCTTTTTCTACCATTACTTTAGTATTTTTTGCAGCTTCTGATAAATCTACAAATAAATCTAAATGGCTTGTCATTACTTTTGCAGCTAAGCTTATTGCTTCATGAGCTTTTAAGCTTCCATCTGTCCAGACTTCTATTGTTAGCTTATCATAATCTACTATTTGTCCAACTCTAGTATTTTCAACAGAGTAATTAACTTTCTTTACTGGTGTAAAAATAGAATCTATTGGTAATGCATCTACTGCTTTACTTATTCCTTTATTTTTTTCAGCAACATTGTATCCACGGCCTTCATCTACAGTCATATCTATATGTAGGTGTCCACCTTCTGCAACAGTAGCTATATGTAAATTTGGATTTAATACTTCTATCGATGAATCTGTAATGATATCTCCTGCTTTAACTTCACCTTCGCCTTTAAAGTCTATTGTTACTAGCTTTTCTGTATTATCATGCATTTTAAATCTTACGCCTTTTAAATTAACGATAATTTCTGGTACATCTTCTACTACATTGGGAATTGTAGAAAATTCATGTAATACACCATCAATTTTAACTGTTGTAATAGCTGCTCCTGGTAGTGATGATAGTAAAATTCTTCTTAGCGAATTTCCTATTGTCATACCATAGCCTCTTTCTAATGGTTCACATACAAATTTTGCATAATTTTCTTCTTCATCTATTGCTAAGCATTCAATATTTGGTTTTTCAAATTCAATCATTATTTACCTCCTAATTTAGATGTTAGATTTTAGATGTTAGATATTAGAATAATAAAACTTCATATATACCATAAATTTTATTTGTTTCTAACTTCTAATTTCTAATCTCTAATCTCTAATTCCTAATTTCTAATTATTTAGAATATAATTCTACAATTAGATGTTCTTCTACTGGAATATCTACTTCTTCTCTTGTTGCTAGTCTTACTATTTTTGCTTGTAGTTTTTCATCATCTTTTTCGATCCAATCTGGCACTGGTTTTAAATGATTTGCTTCTACATTTTCTTTGATTGTTTTATTATCTTTTTTATTTTCTCTAACTGCTATAACATCACCTGGTTTTACTAAGTAAGATGCTATATCAACTTTTTTACCATTAACTTCAAAATGTCCGTGATTAACAAGTTGTCTTGCTTGTGCTCTTGAAGCACCAAAGCCTGCTCTGTAAACAACATTGTCTATTCTACTTTCTAATATTTGAAGTAATTGCTCACCTGTAATTCCTTTTTTATTTTCAGCCATTTCGAAATATTTTCTAAATTGTTTTTCTCCTACTCCGTAAAAAGCTTTTGTTTTTTGTTTTTCTCTTAATTGTGTACCATATTCAGATAATTTTTTATTTTTTTGTCCATGATCTCCTGGCGCATAGTTTCTTCTTGTAACACTACATTTATCTGAATAACATCTAGATCCTTTTAAGAACAATTTTTGCCCTTCTCTACGGCAAATACGACATTGTTCATCTTTATATCTTGCCATTTTATTTCCTCCTTCTTGAAAATTTTATCTTCAATTCAATAAATTTTATTTTAATTTATACTCTTCTTCTTTTTGGTGGTCTACAACCATTATGTGGTATTGGTGTTACTTCTTTAATTGCACTTATTTCTAATCCTGCTGTTTGAAGTGATCTAATTGCAGCTTCACGGCCAGCACCTGGTCCTTTAACATAAACTGCAACAGTTTTTAAACCATGTTCCATTCCAGCTTTAGCTGCTGTTAAAGCTGCTTCTCCAGCTGCAAATGGTGTGCTTTTTCTAGAACCTTTAAATCCTAATTCTCCAGCACTTGCCCATGAAATAACATTACCTTTTTCGTCTGTTATTGTTACTATTGTATTGTTAAAACTAGAATGAATATGTGCTTCACCTTTTTCAATGTTTTTTCTATCTCTTCTTCTAGTAACTTTTTTTGTTGCTTCTTTTCCCATTTAGATTTTCCTCCTTTAAATATTTGAAGAATCTTTTAGGCATTTTATAAATACCTATCATTTTCATTTTTATTAATTATTTACTCTTTTTGCTTACCAATTTTCTTGGTCCTTTTCTTGTACGAGCATTAGTTTTTGTTCTTTGTCCTCTTACAGGTAATCCTTTTCTATGTCTTGTTCCTCTGAAACAATTGATTTCTGTAAGTCTTTTGATGTTAAGTGCAACTTCACGTCTTAAGTCACCTTCAACTTTGTAATTTTCCATTGCTTTTCTTATTGCTTTTTCTTGGTCATCTGTTAAATCTTTAACTCTTGTGTCTGGATTTACTCCAGCTTCTTTTAGTATTTTGTTAGAACTTGTTCTTCCTATACCATAAATGTATGTAAGTCCTATTTCTACTCTTTTTTCTTTAGGCAAGTCTACTCCTGCTATACGAGCCATTTAAAATTCACCTCTTTTAAAAATATTTTCTTTTAGCTATATTAGTCTAGCTACTGGATTGTATATATAATAGACATAAATAGGATAATCTTAAAAATAAATTTTAAGACAGCCGCTTCGCTATTTATGTTATTAACAAAATTTACCCTTGTCTTTGTTTGTGTTTAGGGTTTTCACATATAACTCTTGTTACGCCTTTTCTTTTTATTACTTTACATTTTTCGCACATTTTCTTAACTGATGGTCTTACTTTCATTCCTCTCACCTCTACTTTATAGTTGCTAAAAGTAATCTGCAATTAGTTTGCATTTTACTTATTTTTTACTATTAATTAATTATTTATTTTGCTCTCCATGTGATTCTTCCTCTTGTTAAATCATATGGTGATAATTCAAGTTTTACTCTATCGCCTGGAAGAATTTTAATATAATTCATTCTAAGCTTTCCTGAAATGTGTGCTAACACTTGATGTCCATTTTCAAGTTCAACTTTAAATATTGCATTAGGTAGCGCTTCTGCGACTACTCCTTCTACTTCAATAATGTCTTCTTTTGACAAAATGATTCCTCCTATTTTTTTGCATAAAATAACTTATATATTATACCTTGTTTTTTTTATAATGTCAACACTTCTGGCTCATTTTCTGTAATTAAAATTGTATTTTCATAATGAGCAGCATTTGTTCCATCTTCAGTAATGATTGTCCAGCCATCCTCTAGCTCTAAAATTCCCGGTTTCCCCATAATAACCATTGGCTCAATTGCAAGTGTCATACCAGGTTCTAATCTTATTCCTTTACCTGCTTTCCCATAATTTGGAATTGCAGGATCTTCATGCATTTGTCTTCCTATGCCATGACCTACAAATTCTTTTACAACCGAAAAGCCATTATTTTCAATAAATGTACCAATTTTGTTTGAAACATCTCCCAATCTGTTTCCTGGTCTGGCTAGTTTTATTCCTTCAAAAAAAGCTTGCTTTGTCACTTCTACTAATTTTTTTGTTTTGCTATCAGCTTCTCCTACTATGTATGTTCTTGCAGCATCTCCATGAAATCCATTTTTTAAAACAACTAGGTCAAAGCTTACAACATCTCCTTCTTTTATATAAGTTTTTTTAGATGGAATGCCATGAATAACTTCATCATTTATAGAAGCACAAATTGTTGCAGGGAAATTTGGTACTCCGGCGCACTCCACTTGGATAATTTTTCTGTGCTGGAATTCCCCCATTTGATCTAATTACTTCTTCTGCAATTTTATCTAATTCATAAGTAGTTATTCCTGGTTTTAGTGCTTTTGCTAATTCTTCATGAGTTATTTTTGTAATTCTACAAGCTTCTCTCATAAGCTCAATCTCTCTTGCTGACTTTATTTCAACCACTTTAATACCTCTTAACTTTTAAAATTTTCTTTTATATATTTTATTAATTCTTCTGCTACATCACTAGATGTTTTATTTGCAGAATCTCCTGCTTGCACTTGATATAATTTTTTGTTATCTTTGTAATAATCTATTAATCGGCTTGAAGTATTTTTATAAACTTCTAACCTGTTGTTTACAACTTCTGGTTTTTGGTCCTCTCTTTGATAAAGCTCTCCACCACAAGCATCACAAATTCCTTCTACTTTTGGTGGATTATAGTGAATATTATAAATTTCAGAACAATTCTTGCAATTTCTCCTGCTTGCAATTCTATCTACTATTTCTTCGAAAGGCACTTCAACATTTATAACAATATCAACCATTTTGTTGTTTGCTAATAATAAATTGTCTAACTCCTCTGCTTGTTTTTCAGTTCTTGGGAAACCATCTAATATCGCCCCACTATATGAACTTTTTTCAAGTTCTTGTACTAGCATTTTAACAGTAATTTCATCTGGTACAAGCTCTCCTTTATCAATATATTCTTTTGCAGTTTTACCTAAAGGTGTTTCATTTTTTAAATTATCTCTAAATAAATCACCTGTTGAAATATGTGGTATATTTAATTTTTCTGATAATAATTTACTTATTGTTCCTTTTCCACTTCCTGGAGCTCCTAATAATACAATAAACATTTTTCCTCCTTCTAAGTCTTAACAACGAACAATTAGCCGGCAAATAAATGCTGGCATAATTAATATTTAAATTTTTCGTTTAAGGTTTATCTTATATCATTCCAATTGGGCAAGAAAAGCTTGCCCAAATAGATATAATATGTTTATTTTAATCTAAAAATCCTTTATAGTGACGCATTACTAATCTAGATTCTAATTGTTGTACTGTCTCTAAAGCAACACCTACAACGATAAGAATTGATGTTCCTCCGAATGCAATATCAAGATTTGTAAACCTCATAAGCATCGGTAGTATTGCAATTACACTTAAGAAAATTCCACCAAACCAAATTAATTTACTCATTACTGATGATAAATAATCTGTTGTTGGTTTCCCAGCTCTTATTCCTGGTATAAAACCGCCATTTTTCTTAATATTATTTGACACTTCTGCTGGATTGAATGTTGCATAAGTATAAAAAAATGTAAATCCTAATATCAATAGTAAATATACTATAGCGTTTGCTATTGAATATCCAATTCCTACATTTGATGTAGAAGTTGCTATTGAAAATTTGTATACTCCTGCCCAAAATCCTTTTGCAGTTGCAATGTTACTATTAAACATTGATATAATCATAGCAGGAAAAGTCATAAATGATGAAGCAAAAATTATTGGCATAACCCCTGCCATAGCAAGTTTTAATGGTATATGCGTATTTTGTCCCCCATACATTTTTCTTCCAACTACTTTTTTTGCATATTGTACAGGTATTCTTCTTTCAGCTTCTTGTACGAATACTACTGCTGCAACAAGTAATATTGCTCCAAAGATTATTCCTAATGCTAGTAATAATCCTGTTGTACTGAATCCTGCACTTGTAAATGCTAATTGATATAATGTTTTTAAAGCATTTGGTAATGAAGATATAATACCAACAAAAATAATTATTGAAATACCATTTCCAATACCTTTGCTTGTAATTTGTTCTCCAAGCCACATTAGAAGTGCTGTTCCTGTAACTAATGAAAGGACTATTAATGCTCCTGTTCCAAAGCTTGGATTTTCAAATACTCCATAAGCAGCATAAGATGAGCTATAAGATAAATATATTCCTGTACCTTCTATTACTGCTAAAATTAGAGTAACTATTTTTGTATATTTATTTATTTTTTGTTTTCCTTCTTCTCCACCTTCTTTAATTAGGCGTTCTAGTGAAGGAATTATCATTCCTAATAATTGAATAACGATAGATGCTGTAATATATGGTGTTATTGTCATTGCGAATATTGAAAATCTTGAAAATGCACCACCAGATATTAAGTTTATTAAATCTGTAATAGATTTTGTTGCACCTGTTGTTATTTCTTGTAAAGCTATTGTATTTACACCTGGTACTGAAATATGTGATCCTAATCTAAATAATACAATTAATAATAATGTATATAATAGTCTCTTTCTAATCTCAGGTGTCTTAAAGGCGTTCTTAATTGTTTTTAACAAACTAAATCACCTCACACTTTCCCTTAGCTTCTTCTATTTTTTGCATTGCAGTTTTTGTAAATCTATTAGCTTTAACTGTCAATTTTTTATCTAAAGTTCCTGTTCCTAAAATAACTATTCCGTCATTTGCTTTGCTTATTATTCCATCTTTAATTAATGTTTCTGCAGTTACTTCTTCAACTGTAGATTTATTAAGCATTGTTAAAGTTACCTCTGTATAATTTAGAGCATGTATATTTTTAAATCCTCTTTTTGGTAATCTTCTATATAATGGTGTTTGACCACCTTCAAAACCACGTCTAACTCCACCGCCAGTTCTAGCTTTTTGTCCTTTATGTCCTCTTCCTGAAGTTTTTCCAAGTCCTGAACCCATTCCACGTCCTACTCTTCTTCTTGTTACTTTTTCTGTAGATGCTTTAATGTTTCCTAATTCCATTTGGTTTCCCTCCGTTTCTATTAAATTTATTTAAATATTTATTTTCTATAAAATTTCTGTTGATTTTTTTCCTCTTTTTTTAGCAACTTCTTCAGTTGTAGACATATTTTTTAATGCTTCTAATGTTGCATAACATACGTTTCTTGGATTGTTTGTTCCAATAACTTTTGTTTTTATATCTCTATAACCTGCAAGCTCTAATATTGGTCTTACACTACCTCCTGCAATAAGTCCTGAACCTTCTGGTCCTGGTTTTAATAGTACGCTTGCTGCTCCAAATGTACCTACATATTCGTGAGGTATTGTTGTTCCTACTATTGGAACTTCAATTAGATTTTTCTTAGCATCTTGGATAGCTTTTTTTATAGCATCTGGTACTTCTGCTGCTTTACCATTTCCGATTCCAACATGACCGTTTTCATCACCAACAACAACAACAGCACTAAATCTAAAATTTCTACCACCTTTAACAACTTTTGCAACTCTATTGATAGCAACAACTTTCTCTTTTAATTCAACTGCTTGTTCTTCCATTAAAATTAATACTCCTTTCATTTATTAGAAATTATATTTAAAATATACCTTCTAACTTAAAATTTTAAACCTGCTTCTCTAGCAGCTTCTGCTAATTCCTTTACTACACCGTGGTAAATATATCCACCTCTATCATAAACAACATTTTCTATTTTTTTCTCTAAAGCTCTTTTTGCAACTAATGTTCCTACTTCTTTAGCTGCTTCTTTGTTAGATTTCTTTGTTTTTACTTCTTTGTCTAATGTAGAAGCTTGAACTAAAGTAACACCTTTAACATCATCTATGATTTGTGCATATATATTTGCATTGCTTCTAAATACGCATAATCTTGGGCATTCTGCTGTTCCGCTTATTTTAGTACGAACTCTTTCATGTCTTCTTGTTCTTTCTAATTTTCTATTAGTTTTTGTAATCATTCTAAAGCTTCTCCTTTCCTTTATTTTTTACCAGTCTTACCTTCCTTACGTCTAATATGTTCTGTATCATATTTGATACCTTTTCCTCTATATACTTCTGGTGGTCTCTTTGTTCTTATAACTGCTGCACATTCTCCTACAAGTTCTTTATCAATACCTTTTACTATTATTTGGTTTGGATTTGGAACTTCATAAGTAATTCCTGCTGGTTCCTCCATTTCGATTGTATGTGAATAACCTAATGTTAAAACTAGCTTTTTACCTTGTTTTACTGCTCTGTAACCAACACCATTTATTTCTAATACCTTTGTATATTCCTTAACAACACCTTCAACCATATTGCTTATTAAAGTTCTTGTTAAACCGTGTAAACTTTTGTTATATGCTTCATCATCCGGTCTTTCAATTTTAATTGTATTGCCATCTACTGAAACTTTCATGTTATTATGAACTTCTCTTTCTAAAGTACCTTTTGGTCCTTTAACAGTAATTTTTTGTCCATCAACTTTAACTTCTACACCATCTGGAACTATAATTGGTTTGTTTCCTATTCTTGACATTTTATATCTCCTTTCTTTAATTTCTACCTTCTAACCTCTAACTTCTAAATTACCATATATATGCTAAAACTTCTCCCCCAACACCTAATTCTCTTGCTTTTTTATCTGTCATAACACCTTTAGATGTTGAAATTAATGCGATTCCTAATCCGTTTAATACTTTTGGAAGTTCTTCTTTTGATGCATATATTCTTAATCCCGGTTTACTAATTCTTTTTAAACCAGAAATTACTTTCTTTCCTTTTTCTGTATATTTTAAGCTTATTCTTATTATACCTTGATTTTCGTTAGTTATCTCTTCATAAGCTTTAATATATCCTTCTTCGAATAATATTTCTGCTATGTTTTTCTTTATATTTGATGCTGGAATATCAACTGTTTTGAACTTAGCTTGACTAGCATTTCTTATTCTTGTTAACATATCTGCTATTGGATCTGTTGTATTCATTTATTCTCCTCCTTTTCTTTACTTTAACCTCTTTTTTTAATTTTACCAACTTGCTTTTTTTACGCCTGGAATCTCGCCTTTATGAGCTAATTCTCTAAAGCATATACGGCAAATTCCATATTTTCTGATATATCCGTGAGGTCTTCCACATAATTTACATCTATTATATTCTCTAGTTTTATATTTCTGAGGTCTTTGTTGTTTTACAATCATTGCTTTTTTAGCCATCTCGTTTATTCTCCTCCTTTAATCTTAATTTCTAAAAGGCATACCTAATAGAGTTAATAATTCTTTTGCTTCTTCATCAGTATTTGCTGATGTAACTAATATAATATCCATTCCTCTTGTTTTATCAATCTTATCATATTCGATTTCTGGGAATATTAATTGTTCTTTTATTCCTAATGAGTAGTTTCCTCTACCATCAAAAGAATTTGCTGGAAGTCCTCTGAAATCTCTTACTCTTGGAAGTGCAACATTAAATAATTTATCTGCAAAATCATACATTTTTCCTGCTCTTAAAGTAACTTTACAACCTACATTTGCACCTTCTCTTAATTTGAATGCTGCTATTGATTTTTTAGCTTTTGTTATTACTGGTTTTTGACCAGTAATTAATGTTAACTCCGCTACAGCATTATCTAGTGATTTAGGATTTTCTTTTACATCTCCTAATCCTATGTTAATTACTATTTTTTCTAACTTTGGTACTTGCATTACTGATTTATAATTGAATTTTTTCATCATTGCAGGTACTATCTCGTTTTTATACTGTTCTCTTAATCTTTCCATTTTCTTTTATTTTCCTCCTTTCGAAAGTTATTTAATTATTGCTCCACATTTTTTACAAACGCGAACTTTTTTACCATCTTCAACCTTCATAGCAATTCTTGTTGCTTTACCGCATTTTGGGCAAACTACATTTGCTTTGCTACTATGTATACTACATTCTACTGGTACTATTCCGCCTTCTTCTCCTTGTTTTTTAGGCTTAATGTGTTTTTTTCTAATATTAATTCCTTTTACTATTATTCTGCTAGTCTTTGGAATTGTTTCTAAAACTTCTCCAGTTTTTCCTTTATCATTTCCAGATAAAATTTGAACTGTGTCACCTTTTCTTATTTTCATTCTTTTCACCTCTTGATTTATTTTTTTTCATCAGCCCTTAAAGACTATAAAACCTCTGGTGCAAGAGATAATATTTTCATATAATCTTTATCTCTTAATTCTCTTGCTATAGGCCCAAATATACGTGTTCCTTTAGGATTTCCATCGTCACGAATTATAACTGCTGCGTTTTCATCAAATCTTACATAAGAACCATCTGGTCTTCTGATTGGTTTCTTTGTTCTAACAATTACTGCTTTAACAACATCACCCTTTTTAACCATACCGTTTGGAATTGCACTTTTTACAGATGCAATTATAACATCTCCAACGCCTGCAAATTTTCTATGAGAACCTCCTAAACATCTAATACACATAATCTCTTTTGCTCCAGTATTATCTGCAACCTTTAGTTTAGATTGTTGTTGTATCATCTTAAGTTTCCTCCTTCTTAATAATTAATTTGTTCTTATTTTGCACGAAGTAAATACTATTTGATTACTGCTTTTTCTATAACTTCAACAAGTCTCCATCTTTTATCTTTTGAAAGTGGTCTTGTTTCCATTACTTTTACAATGTCTCCTACTTGGCAAACATTTTCTTCATCATGTGCTTTTAATTTATATGTTCTTTTAACGATTTTTTTATACATTGGATGTTTAACATTTGTTTCAACTGCTACAACTATTGTTTTATCCATTTTATTAGATACAACTGTACCAACTAAAACTTTACGTAGATTTCTTTCCTCCATTTGTCAAATTCTCCTTTCTATTAGAGTTATATATCTATTTTGCTAATTCTCTTTCTCTTAAAATAGTTTTTATTCTTGCAATGTCCTTCTTTGTTTCTTTAATTTTCATTGGGTTGTCTAATCCGTTTGTTGCTAATCCAAATCTTAATTTAAATAGTTCTGATTTTAATTCACCTAATTCTTTTTCTAAGTCTGGTGAAGACATTTCTCTTATTTTATCTATCTTCATCTATTCCACCACCTCTTGATTATTTTCTCTTTTCAAGAATTTAGTTTTTATAGGTAATTTATGAGCAGCAAGTCTTAATGCTTCTCTTGCAACTTCTTCTGGGATTCCAGCTATTTCAAACATTACTCTACCTGGTTTTACAACTGCTACCCAATATTCTGTTGCACCTTTACCTTTACCCATACGAGTATCAGCTGGTTTTCTACTTATTGGTTTGTTTGGAAATATTTTAATCCAAACTTTACCACCTCTTTTAATATAACGAGTCATTGCAATTCTGGCTGCTTCTATTTGATTTGCAGTAATTAATCCAGCTTCTGTTGCTTGTAAACCATATTCTCCTTCATTTACTACATTACCTCTTGATGCTTTTCCTCTATTTCTACCTTTTTGCATTTTTCTATATTTTGTTCTTTTTGGCATTACTGGCATTATTCTTCTCCTCCTTTTGCAATATTATTTTTAGCTTTAAGAACCTCTCCTTTATAAATCCAAACTTTAACACCTATTTTTCCATAAGTTGTATTGGCTTCATAGAATCCATAGTCTATATCTGCTCTTAATGTTTGTAGTGGTATTGTTCCTTCTTTATAAAATTCTGTTCTTGCCATATCTGCTCCACCTAATCTACCTGATACAGAAGTCTTTATTCCTAAAGCACCTGCTTTCATAGCTTTTTGCATACATTGTTTCATAGCTCTTCTGAAAGATATTCTTCTTTCTAATTGTGCAGCAATATTTTCTGCTACTAATTGAGCATTTGTATCAATATCTTTTACTTCTACGATATTTAAATTTACATTTTTGTCTATCATTTTAGCTAATTCGTTTTTTAAAGTTTCAGCTAAATTTCCACCTTTACCTATTACTAAGCCTGGTTTTGCTGTATAAACATTAACTTTAACGAATTTTGGTGTTCTTTCAATTTCAATTTTTGAAATTCCACTTATGAATAATTTCTTTTTAATATACTCACGGATTTTGTGATCTTCTACTAGGTAATCACTAAAGTTTTTAGAATCTGCATACCATTTAGAATCCCAATCTTTAATTACACCTACTCTTAGTCCGTGTGGATGCATTTTTTGTCCCATGCTTTTTTTACCTCCTTATTGGCCTATACAGCCTCTCTTAATTTTATTGTTATATGACTTGTTCTTTTTCTAATTCTTACTGCTGATCCTTTTGCTGCTGGTCTTATTCTTTTTAATGTTGGTCCTTGGTTTGCATAGATTTCACTAACTATTAAGTTTCCTCTATTCATACCATGGTTGTTTTCAGCATTTGCTATTGCTGATAATAATAATTTCTCTATTGTTTTTGATGATGCCTTTGGTGTAAACTTAACTATTGCTAGGGCTTCATCTACTTTTTTTCCTCTAATTAAGTCTGCTACAATTTTTACTTTTCTACTAGAAATTCTTGCAAATCTTAATGTTGCTTTAGCTTCTACTACAGCGTTTTCTTCTGGCATGATATTTACCTCCTATTTTTATTTCTTAATTTCAGTTTTCTTGTCTCCTGAATGTCCTCTAAATGTTCTTGTTGGAGCAAATTCTCCTAATTTATGACCTATCATTTCTTCTGTTATATAGATTGGAACATGTTTTCTTCCATCATAAACAGCTATTGTATGACCAACTAATTGTGGGTATATTGTTGATGCTCTAGACCATGTCTTTAGAATAGCTTTTTCTCCTGATTCATTCATAGCTTCTACTCTTTTCAAAAGTTTAGGCTCTATAAATGGTGCCTTTTTACTAGATCTTGACATTTATAATTTCCTCCTTTATTGATTTTAATTTTTATTTTCTACGTTTTACTATAAATTTGTTTGAAGCTTTATTCTTCTTTCTTGTCTTATATCCTAATGCTGGTTTACCCCAAGGAGTAAGTGGTCCTGCGTGTCCAACTGGTGCTTTACCTTCACCACCACCATGAGGGTGATCTACTGGGTTCATTACTGCACCTCTAACTGTTGGTCTAATACCCATATGTCTTTTCCTTCCGGCTTTACCTAATTTAATATTGCTATTATCAGTATTTCCGATTGTTCCGATTGTTGCTCTACATCTTGCAAGTACAAGTCTCATCTCTCCAGATGGTAATCTTACATGTGCATAAGCTCCTTCTTTTGCCATAAGTTGTGCTTCTCCACCAGCTGCTTTAACCATTTTTCCACCTTGACCTGGATTTAATTCTATATTATGAATTAAAGTACCTACTGGAATGTTTTCAATTGGCATACAGTTTCCTGGTTTAATATCAACATTTTTTCCAGAAACAACTTTGTCTCCATCTTTTAATCCAAGAGGTGCTAATATATATGCTTTTTCTCCATCTTCATATTGAATTAAAGCTATATTACTTGTTCTGTTTGGATCATATTCTATACCAATTACTGTTGCTGGCATATCATCTTTTTGACGTTTAAAATCAATTATTCTATATTTTTGTCTGTTTCCTCCACCTTGATGTCTTACTGTAATTCTTCCGTATGAGTTTCTACCTGCATTTTTCTTTTTCTTTGCAAGTAAAGATTTTTCTGGCGCTTTTTTTGTTATCTCATCAAATGAAGAAACAGTCATATTTCTTCTTGATGGTGTATAAGCTCTAAAGTGTTTAATTCCCATTTTTTTCTCCTCCTAACAATGTAAAAATTTTATCTTTTACTTGTTTAATTAATTTAGTCTTTATGTGTAGATTTTTTCCTGCTCTACACTTGCAGATATTTATTTATTATCCCAGTTTTTTCTGGATAAATTTAAGCACCCATAAACTCATCTATTGAGTCTTTGTATTTTTTGCTTATTTTTACTTCTTTTCCACCTTTAGTTAAGTAAGATTTTTCTGTTGGATTTGTGTCAATAGTAACTATTGCTTTCTTCCAATCTGGTCTTTTGCCTTCATGTGCTCCAACTCTTTTCATCTTTCCTTTTACACTAATTGTGTTTACATTTAATACTTTTACATCAAATAACTTTTGTACTGCATCTGCTATTTGTATTTTTGTAGCATTCTTTGCTACTTCGAAGGTATACTTACCTGCTTGCATATCCATATTACTTTTTTCTGTGATTATTGGTCTTTTAATAATATCTTCTGGTTTCATAACTTAAGCATACACCTCCTCTAAAGATTTAACACTATCTACTGTTAATATTAATTTATTGTATTTTAATAAATCATAAACATTTATTGTGTTAACTAATCCGGTTTTTACACCTTCTATATTTTTTGCTGATTTTTGTACATTTAGATTTTTTTCTGGTAATATGATTAGAGTTTTCCCTTCTACTTTTAAGTTTTCTAATACGTTTACCATATTCTTTGTTTTAATTTCATCTAATTCTAATTTATCAACAACAACTAAGTTGTTTTCTAATACTTTAGAACTTAATACAGATTTTATAGCTAATCTTCTTTCTTTCTTATTTATTGTGTATCTGTAATCTCTAGGCTTTGGTCCTAAAGCTATACCACCTTTAAACCATTGTGGTGCTCTTATACTTCCTTGTCTTGCTCTACCTGTTCCTTTTTGTTTCCATGGTTTTCTTCCACCACCAGAAACCTCTGCTCTTGTTTTTGTGTTTGCTGTTCCTTGTCTTTGATTAGCCATATAGTTTACTAATGCTGTATGAACAACTTTTTCATTTGGTTTAATACCGAAAATGTTCTCATTAAGCTCTATATCACTAACTTTTTTACCTTGCATATTATATACATCTATCTTAGGCATTTCGTTTATCTCCCTTCTTATTTACTTTTAACAGAATCTTTTATTTTTAGTATAGCGCCTTTGTTTCCTGGAACACTACCTTTTACTAAGATTACGTTTTTGTCTAAATCTACTCTAATTACTTCTAGATTTTGAACGGTTACTGTTTCTACACCCATATGTCCTGGAAGGTTTTTACCTTTGTAAACTCTTCCTGGTGTTGATGTAGATCCCATTGAACCTGGTCTTCTGTGGTACATAGAACCATGTCCCATAGGTCCTCTTGATTGTCCATGACGTTTAATAACACCTTGGAAACCTTTACCTTTTGTTGTACCTGTAATATCAACAAATTCTCCTGCAGAAAATACATCTGCTTTGATTTCGTCTCCTACATTATAATTAATTTCATCTAATCTGAATTCTCTTAAATGTTTTTTTGGTGCTACATCTACTTTTGTGAAATGTCCTTTTTTAGGTTTGATAAGATGTTTTTCTTTAATCTCTCCAAATCCTAATTGAATAGCCTCGTAACCATCACAATCTATAGTCTTTCTTTGTACTACTATACATGGTCCGGCTTCAATAACTGTTACAGGAATAACTCTTCCTTTTTCATCAAAGATTTGTGTCATTCCTAATTTTTTACCTAATATTGCTTTTTTCATTGATTTTCCTCCTTATTACTATTGGCTAGCACTTATACTAGCTTGGTCTTAAGGTATATATTTTTAACCTTTAACCTTATAATTTTATTTCTATTTCAACACCTGCTGGTAAATCCATTTTCATTAAACTATCAATAGTTGTTTGTGTTGGATAAAGGATGTCGATAACTCTTTTGTGTGTTCTCATTTCAAATTGTTCTCTTGAATCTTTGTGTTTGTGTGGAGAACGAATAATTGTAACTATTTCTTTCTTTGTTGGTAATGGAATAGGTCCTGAAACTTGTGCACCTGTTCTTTTAGCAGTATCTACTATTTTTTCTGCAGACTGGTCTATAAGAACATGATCATAAGCCTTAAGTCTAATTCTCATTTTTTCGCTTGTTACAACCGATTTATTGCTTACTTTTTTCTCTGTTTTCTTTGTTGTTTCTGCTTTTTTGGTTGTTTCTGTTTTTTTTGTTGCTACCTTTTTTGTTGTAGCTTCTGTCTTTGTTTTTCCTTCTGTTTTCTTTTTTGTAGTTTCCTTTTTAACTACTTCTTCTGTTGCTTCTTTAGCTGTTCTTGCCATGAAAAATTCCCTCCTTTAATTTGTTTTGGTATTTTAGTACCTAATTTATTAGCCTTGGGAAAGTTTTAACGCACCCTGGTGTTTCCTGTTTTACCATTATAAAATCCCAGTAATAGTTTACTAGGATAAGTGCTTTATATAAACTTATCCGCCTAGGTCTTAGCCAAGACATACTCCACAAAAGTTCCCTCCATCCTATTTTTATTATAAGATGTAGCCACATTTTGCTTCATCGCAAATCTACACGCATTGTTTATTATACAACCTTTTGTATGACATGTCAACAAAAATCTCAAATTTTTTATAAGAAAGTTACAGTTCAGACTAATTAATATATAATCCGCTCCATCTTGCTGTCGGTTGGACATTTTGTTTTCTTAGGCTAAAGCACGAAAAGAAAATGTCCAACCGACACGTGGAGCTACTAATTTGAAAATTGGGGTCTTAACATTAACAAGAAAATTTGAGATTTATTTTGCCAAAAATGCCCCGTGTTTTTGCAAAACTAAAAATTTTTTAATTAACACATTTCAAATTCATATTTTTTACTTCATTACCAATTACGTCTTGTATTTCTTTTAAATGTCCATATTTTTTATTTTTTAATTTGTAAAATTGGAATATTCCATAACCTGGATATTCATTTCCTTCTACAATTACAGGTCCTTTGTTTGAGAAAGCTACATCCCAACCTACATATCTTACTTCTTGTACTTCTAATGCTGCTTTTTTGCATAATTCAAATGCTTCTTTTACATCTTTTACTTTTACTTCACTAAATTTTTTGCCTGTTAATGGATGTTCTTCATAAACATTTCCATAGTCATCTATAACATTACTATCTATTGTACCATCTTCTGCAAAACTAAAATATAAATCGTTTGTACAACCTATTACATTAGCTTTATCTTGATTTACTCTAAGTGCATTGTTTAATATATATGCCTGTCCATCTTTTATAAGTGTTACTACCCTAAATGAATTAACTACATTGGGATTTATTTCATTTAATTCATCACTTTGAATTATTTCTTCTTCTACTAGAAATTGTTTGTTGTTTATAAATTCTTCGTAAAGCTTATCTTTGTCTTTTACTTTTGCTACTTCTATTTTCTTTATTCCATGTCCGCATTCACCAACTGGATCTTTTGCAAAAACCACATCATGCTTGTCTAAAAAATCTTTAAATTGGTCGACAGTACATTTTTTTAAGTTTATATAATCTCTTTTTATATACTCTTTAAAAAATTTATTAAATATTAATTTATCATGAAAAATATAAACATAATCATAATTATTTAAATAATGCATTATTCTATAAAAAGATTTTGCTGTAACATAAGTATTTTTCTCTTCATTAGTTAAATTAATATAGTCCCCCCTAAAATAATCAGTATAACCGATTCCCCTTTTTAAAAAATTCCTAAATATATCAAATTTTATATATAACTTTGATTTGTTATTATTATTTTCTGATATTATATTTACAATTTTATTCATTTTTTTGTAATTAATGCTTTTTATCTTTTTTAGCATCCTTTTTGTTTCATATTTCATAATATCACCCATCGAATATAATATACCATTTTATTTGTTTTATGTCTATATTTGGTAAACAAATTTATTTTTTCAATTTTCATTTTTGCAAAATTCCACATCGTATTGTCATTAATTATTCATTATTCACTAAAAGAACTGGAAATATATACCTTTATCTAAATTGTAAGTTAAATGAATATTGAAAATGCTCGAAAAACGCTAGACAAAAACTTAAGTCCCCGTGTCTGAAGTTGTCGCTTTGTCTTATCTAGCATGACATTTGGTTAATGTTAAGACCCCAATTTTCAAATTAGTAGCTCCACGTGTCGGTTGCACTTTTCTTTTCGTGCTTTAGTCTAAGAAAAGAAAATGTCCAACCGACAGCAAGATGGAGCAGATTATATAGCGATTAGTATGAACTGTAACGACATTTGATTCGAATTTGCGTTTTTTGCTTTACTATGCTATAATTATATTATAAAGTGGTGATTTTTAAACTTTTTTTAAAAGCATCTAAAATAAGCTTTCTATATATGTAACAGAAGAAAAAGGAAGTGATTTGTATGGAAATTTATAATACAAAAAACACAAAGGCATTAACAATAAAAAAATCAAATAGTTTGGCTGTCATACAGAATATCACACTTAAAACTGTAAGGATTTCAAGCAAGACCATCTTCTTAGCAACAGTTTTAACTTTATTAAACCTTGTCATTTAATAAGATTAGATATGAAAACGGAACAGGCAAATTGCTTGTTCCGTTTAGATATGTTTTATTCTATTATTGTATATGCTCCTATTATTTGGACTAAGTATTTATCATATATTTCTTCATAAGATTTTCCTGTGTCTGAGCCAAAATCATTTTTTTGTATTTCAATTGCTCTTTCTTCTTCATTAATATTCAAAATTGTTATATTAGAATTATTTAAATATTTTTCTTTTTCTTTTTCCAAATCTTCGCTATTTTCAAATTGTTGATATATTTTTACTGTTTCCAATATATTATTTTTAAATATAGATTCTATTATTCTATTGTGTTCTGATCTGCTTTTAAAAACTAGTCTTTCACCTTCAATTGTTGTTGAATCCTTGATTGAATTAAATCTACTTGTCTTTTCGTTTCTTATTATAGAAACTTCTATTATTCCTACAAGCAGTAGTATTATAAAAATTGCAAATATTATCAATGCTCTATTATTACTTTTATTTGTTATTTTTTCTTTGCTATGTTTTGCCATAGTTTCTCCTTTTTTTAGCCACATCAATGAAAGTTTTTTTCTTTCTTGTGTGGCTAAATCTTATTCTAGATTAATTTATATGATAGTTTATCGTTAGTAGTGTCTCTTTAGAATAATTTTTTATATCCCAAGTAATTATATTATCTGTATAACTTATATATCCACTTGCATTTAAGGCGTCAATTGTTGTAAATGTGTCGATTGTTCCATCAGGTTTTGTTACTGTTAATGGTTTTTCTGTTCCTATATTTAGGTCTACATCTGTTATCGTAATTATTCCATTAGCACTATTGTTTGATGTAAATTTTCTAGAGTTTTCACTTGATGTTATCGCATTAAATCCATCAATTAAATCTCCTTCTGTATCTGCATCTAATATTTCATCTGATGATGTAGCAATTGTATTAAATACTGTTGAGCCTTGAGCTTCTTTTCCTAATCTTATACAATATACTGTTGCATTTCCTTTTAATATAGAAGCTGCTGAAGCAATATTCTCATTTGAATTGTCAATATAGTCTCCACCATTTCTAGGTGAAGTAGGCACTCCATCACCTAAGAATACAACAACACTTTCATTATTTTGGTATCTTGTATTTAAGCTTGATATTTGTGTATTAGCTTCTTGTAGTGCTGCATAAATATGTGTACCATAGCCTCCATCTTGATATTGTGAAGGAATATATATTCCGTTTATTGCTGTTTTCAATACTTGTGCTTCTGAATAGTTTGTTGCAGTATTATTTGTTAATCCTGATACTGGTAATGCTTGTGTTCCAGAGAAAGCAGCATAAGTATGTTCTTCTTTATATTCAGAATACCATATACCATCTATATATTTACAATCTGTACCCCATGAACCGATGTAGTCATGATAGTGATCAGCATTAGTACATTCTGTTATTCCAATATAATTAGTTGAAGTAATTATTGGGTTTCTACTATTAAATGTCACAACTTTAATATTAATTCCTGATACTGTTTCATTATTATATATTTGGTCTATAAATTTGTTTGCTGCTGATTTAGCATTTGCTAATCTAGTAGTGCCATTTTCCATACTTGATGATAAATCTAATACTATAACTAAATTTGTCTTTCTTATTGTTGTAGAGTTTTCTGTTATACTAGCTGTTCTAATAATTTCTTTATAGTAAATATTTATTATATTTTCCCCATCTTTAATTGTAACTGAGGTTGTTCCTGGTACATATTCATATATGATAGCATTTGGTATTTGATTCTTTGTAGTATTTATTTCATCTTGTGATACTGTAATTACTTCACCTAATTTAGCAGATTTTGAATATGTTTCAAATGGTTTCTGTTCTCCTTGTATAAAGAAGTTTACTGTGTAATCGCATAATTTTCTTGTATAGTATAAGTTTATTACTAAATCATTATTTGCTGGTACTGTTGCATTTTTTGGTGTTGTTTTATTATCATCAAATGTATATTCTTTATATATATTTGGTTCGTAAGTTGCTTTTGAGCCGTATTTTACATTTTCTATTGTGTCTGTATCCTTTAATTCCCAAGTACCGTCTAGTTTTTCAATATAATGCTTTACTGTATAGTTAAAATTGTTTCTAATATAATATACTTTAATTACATTTGTATCTTCATTTTCTGTAATTTGTAAACTAACATTTGTAGTATTATCCTCTGGTGGTGTTGCATGTGATAAAACATATCCATCTCTTTGATGAACAGTATATTCTGTAATTATGTCTTCATATAGTGCTGATTTAATTTCATCAGGGAAACTAATTTCATCTTTTTCCCATTGACCGTTCAATCCTTCCCAATAATGTTCTACTGTATATTTATATTCATTTTTTGTATAATAGAAGTTTATTGAATTATTCGCTATTCCTATTGTCATTGTTTCTTTATCTACTTCTACACAACTATATCCTGTAATTGCTACTGGTTTTTCTATTACCTCTAATTCATTATTTATTGATGCTGTTATTACTGTTCCAAATGTTTGATTTTCTAATTTTTTTGCATCATGTAATACTTTGTTTGTTCCTTTTTCTAAGTAATTTACTGTGTAGCTTAGGTCTGTTCTTTTTGTGTAATATAGATTTATTACGTTTTCGCCTGTTCCTATTGTTAAAGTTTCTTTATCTGCACTATCATAATTGTATCCATCTATTGTAATTTCTTCGTCGCTACTCTTTATTACTGTTCCAAATGTTTGATTTTCTACTACTTTTTGTTCATGTAATACATTTATTGTTCCTTTTTCTAAGTAATTTACTGTGTAGCTTAAGTCTGTTCTTTTTGTGTAATATAGATTTATTACGTTTTCGCCTGTTCCTATTGTTAGCGTTTCTTTATCTGCACTATCATAATCGTATCCATCTATTGT
>SFKP01000046.1 GCA_004553715.1 Clostridiales bacterium | reverse complement strand
CTTGTCTTTTATTTCATACATGTTTTTTATATAAAATTTTATATCTATTGAATCTTCAAATATAAAATTCTTATTTATTCCTTGTGACATAACATGAAAAAAAGATGTTTTTAAATAGTTTCTTGGGAATCTAGGCATAAGAATTTTGCCTCCTTAGAATTAAAATTAAAAAATATGATATAAATTATTAAGATTTATATCATATTTGAGTTAATTATTTTGTCGAATTTTGGGGTTAACCTAAAAAATTTTTTAAAGTGCCAAAATTCCCCGTCCCTTTTGGCACCTTTTTTTATATATTTTAAATTAAGCTAATTCTACAACTGCTCCTGCTTCTACAAATTTTGCTTTTAATTCTTCTGCTTCTTCTTTAGAAACTCCTTCTTTAACTGTTTTTGGTGCTCCATCTACTAAGTCTTTTGCTTCTTTTAATCCTAATCCTGTTGCATCTCTTACAACTTTGATTACTTGGATTTTATTTGCTCCTGCTTCTTTTAATACTACATTAAAAGATGTTTTTTCTTCAGCAGCTGCTACGCTAGCTCCTGCTGCTGGTGCTGCTGCTGCTACTGCAGATACACCATATTTTTCTTCTATTCCTTTTACTAATTCTGATAATTCAATAACTGTTAAGCTATCGATTTCTTCTAACATTTTATCTGTTTTTTCACTCATTTTATTAATCTCCTTTTATTTTTATTTTAGTGTTGGTCACTACCCTATTTTTTAATTTTTTAATCCTATAAATCAAATTATTATATTTGTTTTAAGCTTTTTGCTTTGAAACTTGATCCAATGCTACTGCAAGTTTTGAAATAGTACCAAGTAATGCACCAGCAAGTTTTCCTATTAGGACTTCTCTTGATGGTAGTTTTGCTAGAGTTATAATTTCCTCTGCTGATACTATTTTACCATCTATAATACCACCTTTTATCTTGTAAAAATCATGGTCTTTTGTGTATTCATATATTACTTTAGATGGTTCTAAATAATCTTCATAACCTAAAAGAACTGCTGTAGGTCCTTCTAATAATTCGTCTAGCCCCTCATATCCACATTCTTTTAAAGCTCTTCTTGTAATGTTGTTTTTTATAACTTTGTATTCTGAATTTGTTTTTCTTAAATTTGCTCTAATTGATGTTATATCTTCAACATTAACTCCTCTGTAATCTGCTAAAAGTACTAGTTTTGCTGTTTTAATTTTTTCAGCTAATTCTGATACTTCGTTTTTCTTTTGATCAATAATTTTTTGATTTGCCACTTAAATTTCACCTCCTGTGCTAGAATTTAGAATTTAGAAGTTAGAGATTATTAATTACTCTTCTTTCTTATTCTAACTATATTTTTAACAATTAAAAACTCTTGTTAACCTACGCAAGGTAAACAAGAGCTTTTTATCTCTTTTATTTACCTCGGTAGGACTTATTTTTTGCGCCTACTGTCTTTGGCTTTTTTTAAATTTTATCCAACATATATTCCAGGTCCCATTGTTGTTGTAATTGCTATACTTTTAATATATTGACCTTTTGCTGCTGCTGGCTTTGCTTTTATTATAGCATCCATAATTGTTTCGTAGTTTTCTAGTAATTTGTCTGTTCCAAATGAAAGTTTTCCAAATCCTAAGTGAATTATATTAGTTTTGTCTAATCTATATTCAACTTTTCCTGATTTAATTTCCGTAATTGCTTTTTTAACATCCATTGTAACTGTACCTGATTTTGGGTTTGGCATTAATCCTTTTGGTCCTAATACTTTACCTAGTCTTCCAATTACACCCATCATATCTGGTGTTGCAACGATTACATCATATTCAAACCAGTTTTCATTTTGAATCTTTGGAACTAGTTCTTCTGCTCCAACAAAATCTGCTCCTGCTTCTTGAGCTTCTTTTGCTTTATCTCCTTTAGCAAAAACTAGAACTCTTTTTGTTTTACCTGTACCGTTTGGAAGAACTACTGTTCCTCTAACTTGTTGGTCTGCTTGTTTTGAGTCTACACCTAATTTAACATGTAATTCAAGTGTTTCATCAAATTTTGATTTTGGCATTTTTTCAAATAATTCTAATGCCTCTTTTACTGTGTAATTCTTAGATCTATCTATAAGTTTTTCACAGTCTTGGTATCTTTTACCTCTTTTCATTTTTTATCCTCCTTTTGGTGATAACGAATATATTCTATATATTCTCCCACAATCTATATCAATTTTATTGATATCACTATTTAAATTTATTTTGCAACTACTACACCCATAGAACGTGCAGTTCCTTCAACCATACTCATTGCTGTTTCTAATGAAGCGGCATTTAAGTCTTCCATTTTTTGTTTTGCAATTTCTTCTACTTGAGCTTTTGTTATGGTAGCCACTTTATCTTTGTTTGGTTTTCCTGAACCTTTTTCGATTTTGATTGCTTTTTTAATTAATACAGCAACTGGTGGTACCTTTGTTATAAATGTAAAAGATTTGTCTTTATATACTGTTATAACAACTGGTATTATCATTCCTGGTTGATTTGCTGTTTTTTCATTGAATTCTTTTGTGAATTGCATAATATTAATTCCTGTTGAACCTAATGCTGGTCCTACTGGTGGAGCTGGAGTTGCTTTACCAGCTTCGATTTGTAATTTAACGACATTTGTAATTTCTTTCTCTGCCATTTTTATTCCTCCTTGTAAGTTTTACTTACTTAATTTTAATTTATTTTTAAAATAGTATTTTAAATCTTTTCTACTTGTGAAAATTCTAACTCTACAGGGGTTTCTCTTCCAAACATAGAAACTAGAACTTTTACCTTATTTTTATCTTTATTTATTTCTTGTACAGTACCAATAAATCCAGATAATGGTCCATTTACCACTTTTACTGAATCATTAATGCCATAATCAACATTAATTACTACTGCCTCAAATCCCATATTTCTTATTTCTTCGTTTGTAAGTGGTATTGGGTCTGTACCAGAACCAACAAAGCCTGTTACTCCTCTAGTATTTCTTACTATATACCAAGATTCTTCAGTAACTATCATTTTTATTAAAACATAACCAGGAAATACTTTTTTTAGATTTGTTTTTCTTTTTCCATCTTTTATTTCGATTTGCTCCTCCATTGGAACAATAATATCAAAGAAAAAGTCTTCTAATTCTCTGTTTTTTATTGTTTTTTCTAAGTCTGTTTTTACCTTGTTTTCATAGCCTGAATATGTATGCACAACATACCATCTTGGTTCTAAATCTTCTTCTATTTGAGACATATTTTTTTCTGGCCTCCTTTAAAACCTATCTTTTTATTCTGCAGTACTTTCTTCTCGAATTTCATTTTCTACAGTATTATCTACTATTGCTTCTGAAACTTCGCTAGTTTCATTAACTAATTTAGCTTTAATTTTGTTTATACCGTAATTATTCATTCCATCAAAAGCTAAATCTAATACAAAAACTATTGCTGATGTTATAAGTACTATTACAATTACTGCTATTGTGCTATTTATTAATTGCTTTGGTGTTGGCCATATAACTTTTTTTAGTTCTGCTTTAAAGTCTTTAAAAAAATGCTTTTTATTTTTTGTTTCTTTAGCCATTTTTCCCTCCTTAACAATAGCTTTTGCTATTTTGTTTCCTTGTGAGTTGTTCTTTTTTTGCAATATTTACAATATTTAACAACTTCTAGTCTTTCTGTATTGTTTCTTTTATTTTTACTTGTCATATAATTTCTTCTTTTACATTCAGTACATTCTAGTGTTATATTTTCTCTTGGTCCTTTTGCAGCCATGTCTTAAATACACCTCCAATTTTATTTATACGGGTTTTAACGATGCGTTTTTTTAAGCTATGCTCTTTTTCTAGAACATAGCTTATATAATTTATCATATTTTCTTAGAATTGTCAATGCTTTTGCACAGAAAATCCAAATTTTCCTAATTTTTTTCCTAAAGAAAAATATTTGCCATTTGCATATGCAACTAAATTACATTTTGTAATATCAAATGCGCCGTTTTCATCAATAAATTTATCATCAGCATCTATTGATAATACTTCTGCTATAAACATATGGTGACTGCCTAATTCTTTTATTTCTTTTACTTTGCATTCTATTGATACACTGCTTTCTTTTATAAGGGGTGCCTTTACAAAATTTGCTTGTTCCTTAGTTAATTTCATTTCTTTAAATTTATCAACTTTTGCACCTGACTTAACTCCGGCACCAGTCTAAAGCATATACTAATGTTTCATCTACTAAGTTTATAACAAATTCCCCAGATTGTTTAATTATATTATATGAATATCTTTCTGGTCTTACAGATATATACACCATTGCCGGATTTGTGTTTAATATTCCTGTCCACGCTACAGTAATTATATTAGACTTTTCCATATTGCCACAAGATACCATTACTGCTGGTATTGGATATAAAAATGTTCCTGGCTTCCATACTACTTTACTCATATAAAATTCTCCTTTTTACATTTATACTCATTTACTATAATATAATGATAAATTTTTTTTGTCAAATTATTTCTTTTTACTTTATTTTTATTTATTTTTATTTTATAATACTTATATAAATGGAGGTTTTCTAATATGTATTTATTAAAAAATAGAATTTTAACTGATGGTAAAGCAATAAATAGTGAAATATTAAAGGTTGATAGTTTTATTAACCATCAAATAGATAGTAATTTAATGAAAGAAATCGGAAAAGAATTTGCTTCTCATTTCAGAGATAAAAATATATCACGTGTTATGACTATCGAAAGTTCTGGCATTGCACCTGCTCTTATGACTTCGCTAGAATTAAATGTTCCACTTGTTGTATTAAAAAAACAAACTTCAAAAATCCTAAATGATGATTTTTATCAAACAAATGTAATTTCTTTTACAAAAAATACTACTTATAATCTTACACTCTCTAAAAAATATATTAAACCAGATGACCATGTATTAATAATAGATGATTTTTTGGCCAATGGTGAGGCTGCAAGTGGTGCAGCAAAGCTTATAGAAGAGGCTGGAGCTAAAGTAATTGGAATAGGAATCGTAATAGAAAAATCTTTTCAACCTGGTAGAGAAAAATTAGATAATTTAGGGTTTGATGTGTATTCTCTTGCAAGAATAAAAAGCTTATCTGAAGGTAAAATTGAGTTTTTAGACTAATCATGAAATTTTAACATTTTGACAAATGGAAGATTTTCATATTTAAGAACAAAAAAATTCATTATTAAAACAAAAAAAATCTGGCGACTACTTATCTTCCCAACAGGGTAACCTGTAAGTATTTTCAGCACTAGCGAGCTTAACTTCTGTGTTCGGAATGGGAACAGGTGTGACCTCGCCGTCATTATCACCAGAAAATTATGAATGTTTAAGTACACTCAAAAATATATAGATAAATCTCTTTAATATATATAAACCATATTTTAAACCATTCTTTACTTAACTATTAGTTTCGAAGTTTTAGATATAGGTTCTCACCTCTAACTTTTCACTTCTAACCTCTAATGTGGTTAAGCCCTCGATATATTAGTAT
>SFKP01000045.1 GCA_004553715.1 Clostridiales bacterium | reverse complement strand
TTGATGATATTGAGGCCACGCCATTCATAGTTAAAATATTTTCGGAAATCTCATTTTGAACTTCATCACTAATATTTTTAGTATTTAAATATACAATATCTGTTTTATATGGTTTAAAATTATTTTCATAAATTTCTTTTGACATATATACATAATGCCCAACATGATTTTTAGCTATATTTTCAATCTTGAATTGATATTGTACATCATCTCCATCAATAAAAGTTATTTCATCACCAACAGTTACGCCAAGCGTTTCAGCTGCCTTATCTGTTATTATAATTCCTTCATTAGATATACTGATAGCTTCTTCAGTTTGATAATCAATTAAATTATATACACTATTATAATTATCTAAAGAATCTGGCACAAATACTGTAACATTGCAACTAGTACTTTCTTTGCTTAATTCGCCAGTTGTTGCACAAACCTCAACGAAATTTTCTATACTTTCATTATTCTTCAAATATTCTTCTATGTCAGATAACCCATTTGTATTTGATAAGGTAATTGATGTATCATATTTAAAAATTCCATTAAATTGCGCAGAAGGAATATCATCTACAGAATCTCTAATTCCAAAGCCTGTAAGCATAAGCCCTGTGCAACCTGCAATTCCCACGACTGTCATAATTGCTCTTTTTTTATATCTAAAGATATTTCGTGCTGTTACTTTATGTGAAAAATTAAATCTTTTCCAAATGAAAGATATTTTTTCTAACAAAATTTTCTTACCATTTTTAGGTGGCTTTGGTCTCATAAGTACTGATGGCATTTGTTTTAGTTCTTTTCTTGCAACTAGTAGTGTTGCACCACCTATACAGATAAATGCAAGTATAATTCCTATTAAGCCTATACCAAATCGATATGTGCAATAGAAATGTGGCATATTATAAATCATTGAATATAAAGACCATACAATAGTTGGAAGCAAATATAAACCTACTGTCATACCTAAGACGCCACCAATTATGCAAGCAAGAAGAGAGTAAATAATGTATTTAGATATTATTTGCATATTTGTGTAACCAAGTGCTTTCAAAGTGCCAATTTCAATTCTTTCTTCTTCAATCATTCTAGTCATAGATGTTAAACTTATTAGCACGGCAACCAAATAAAAGATTGCAGGGAAAAGCCTAGCAATATTAGACATTGTTTTTATTGCATCAAAAATATTGTTATATCCACTATTATCAAGTCTATTTTGAATGTACCATTTGCATTTTTCTATTTTATTGATTTCTTCTTTTGCATCATCTATTTTAGCTTGTGCTTCATTTAATTTATCTTCTGCTTCTTGTTTTTTACTTTCAAATTCTTCTTTATTTTTAGATAACTCGTTTTTTCCTTTTCTTATTTCAGTCTTATTGCTAGCTATTTCAGCTTGTGCTTCTTCGAATTTTGCAGAAGATTCTTGTTTTGCTCTTTCAAGCTCTACCTTTTGACGTTCAATTTCTTGTTTTTGCATTTCCTTTATAGCAGGATCTATTGTAGATTCTTCCAATTGTTGCTCAGCTAATGCAATTTGATTTGCTAAAGCTTCAAATTGTTCTGTTGCTTGTTTTTGATGAAGTGCAAGTTCACTTTCAGCAGCTTCAATTTGCTTTTCAGAAGAGTTAATCTGCTTTTCAGCCTTTTTTATCTGACTTTCAGCATCTTTAAGTTCAGTATCTACTTCTAATTTCTTATCATCGAACTCTTTTTGAGCATCATTTATTTTTTTTGTAGCATCATCTACTAAAGACTGATATCTAGCATTTTCACGTGTTTCCGTAATATTCTCAATCTTAGCAATAACAGAATTTACAAGTTTCAAATATTCATCACTATTTGTAACAGTCGCTTTAGCACCTTTAACAGTTACATAAAGACCAGTATAATAATCCATATTTATCACATTATCTTGTGTGAATATATAAAACGAAACTGTACCATTTCCGAGAGTGGTATTTCCTCTTTCAGACGATATATATACCGGAGTTTCAGCAATACCAACTATTTCAAACTCTTTTACAGTAAATATTGGGTTATCTTCTGAATCCATATCTTCATTTTTTAGGAAAATTTTTTTACCAATGAAACTTTCAGCACCTTCGCCTGTACGAACTATTGCAGGGTCTAATAAACATTCATTTTCATTTTCAATATTCCTTCCAGCTATAACAACTGGAGAATTTATATTTTCATTAAATTCAATTACTTTACAAATACTTTCTTGATCATCAATTTTAACTAAAGAATCCTTAGATTGTGTTCCGTAAACCTTGTCAACGCCTTCAACTCCTTGAATTGAAATAATGTCATCATCTGTTAATCCAAGTGTTGAAAGGATATTTATATCATATAAATTACTACTATCTGCATAACGATCTAGACTATCTAACATATCTGGGCTAGTAGCAACTAAGCCAGAAAAGAAACCTACTCCTAGAAATGCCATAATTAATATAGAAAAAAACCTTCTTTTAGTTCTATTTATTGATTTAAAATTATTTTTAAATAATGATTTTTTCAACATTTTCACATATCCTTACCATTCTATTTTATCAATTGAAATTGGATTTTCGTTAATTTCAATATTTTCAGCAATTCCATTTTTAAAATGAATTACCTTATCAGCCATCGGTGCTATTGCAGTATTATGAGTTATTATAACAACAGTCATCTTTTTATGTTTGCATGTATCTTGAAGCAATTTCAAAATTTGTTTCCCAGTCTTATAATCTAATGCACCTGTTGGTTCATCACATAAAAGCAACTTAGGATTTTTAGCAATAGCTCTTGCAATAGCAACCCTTTGTTGTTCTCCTCCAGATAATTGAGATGGAAAGTTATCTTTTCGATTCTTAAGCCCTACATTATCTAAAATTTCATCAACATTCAAAGCATCTGAACAAATTTGAGTTGCAAGTTCAACATTTTCTTTGGCCGTTAAATTTTGAACTAAGTTATAAAATTGAAACACGAATCCAATATCATTTCTTCTATATTCAATTAATTGCTTATTATTAAGTTTAGTAATTTCATTATCATTTACCCACACTTCGCCAGAAGAAACTGTATCCATTCCACCTAGAATATTCAAAGTAGTAGTTTTCCCAGCACCACTAGGGCCAACAATAACAACCAATTCGCCTTTATCAATACTAAAATTGGTGTTATCTAAAGCCTTTATAATAACTTCTCCCATTTTATATTCCTTAACAACATTTTTAAACTCAATATAAGCCATTAAAAATCCCACCTTTATATAACAAAAAATCACAATATATTATAACATTATAACATAGAATTTATGAAAAATAGCTTAAAAAGGATAGAAAAAATTTTAAAAAAATTAGCACTCTACTATTGACACTGCTAAAAAAAGGTGTATAATATACTTGCAGTTGGAAATAATAGCAATAAAGTACATATGTGCTAACCTTTTAAGGTATCAACACATAAAAAAATATAAAGGAGGAGGAATGACTTATGATGATGGTACCAAGAAAAAATGGATTTAATATTTTTGATGAGGTTTTCAACGATCCATTTTTTACAAAAAAAGAAAACAAGTTAATGAAAACTGATGTAAGAGAAAAGGATGGAAATTATGTGCTAGAAATTGATCTCCCAGGATACAACAAAGAAGACATAAGAATAGACTTAACAGATGGATACCTAACAGTTACAGCAAAAAGAGAAGAAAATAAAGAAGAAAAAGAACATCACAACACATATATTTACAAAGAAAGATTCTTCGGAGAATGCTCAAGAAGTTACTATGCAGGAGAAAACGTAAAAGAAGAAGACATCAAAGCAAGTTTCAAAAATGGAACACTAAAAATTACTTTCCCTAAAGAAGATGTAAAGAAACTTGATGAAGATAAAAAATATATAGAAATCGAAGAATAACTTTACCCCCTAGAGGGGGTTTTCTGTTTTTAGGGATATTTCAAAAATATTTGGCATAGAAACATATTAAAAAAAATAATTATATGATATAATGTCATAAATAATAAATTCTAAGGAGGTATATAAAATGAAAGAAAAAAATACTGTATTTTACAAATGCCCAATTTGTGGAAATATAATAGGATTAATTCAAGGAGATATAAACCATATGAGATGTTGTGGGAAAGAAATGGAACTAATGGAGGCAAATAGTACAGATGCAGCAACTGAAAAACATGTTCCAGTATATGAAAGAGTAGAAGATGAAATTGTGGTAAAGGTTGGAGAGGTAGAGCATCCTATGGAAAAAGACCATTATATTATGTGGATTGCACAAGTAAGTGATAACCAAACGACAAGAATAAGATTATATCCAGAGCAAAGTACAGAAGTAAGATTTAAATATATTCCAGAGTCTATACTATATGCATATTGCAACAAACATGGATTATGGAAATCAGAAGTGAAATAAAGGAAAGATCCATATCGGTATTGGAAAAATATATTGATAAATTAATCACATAAGAACAGAATAAACCCAGGGGAAATCCCTGGGACGTTTTTTTGTATAGGAAAAATCGACTATTATCTTGCTCTGGTGTTAGAATAGATATATAGACACAAAATTTTACGAATCGATAAAAAAGTGATATAATATTATGTAAATGTAAAAAGGAGTGTCTATATATCTATTCTAACACCACACACCTTGACCATTGTCTATAATGATGGTGAGTGCAACACGGAGTTTGAAATCAAGGCGGCAAGCACGACCCGGCGAAATAACAAACCCACAAACAGGAGATAATATAATAATGTTTATCATTATATTTGCACTAGCCTTGACAGGAATTCTAGTAACATTTATAATAAACAAAAAAAGAGTAAAAAATAACAAATAATAATGATTAGAAAGAAGAGTAGCTAAAAGATTTGTTAGTCTTCTTTTAAAAGGGAGAATATATATGCCTAGAGCTAAGCATTATAATAAGAAAAAAACAAATATTCCAATTATAATTTTAATGATCTTTTTCATTATACTTTTATTTTTTTCTGGTACAAAAATAGTTATATGGTATATGAATAATCAAAACAATAAAAAAATATCAGATGAGATAGCAGAATTTGTTACAGTTGATGAAACAAAAGAAGATAATGAGGAAAAATATGTAGTAGATTTTGAAAAATTAAAAGAAAAAAATTCAGATATAGTAGCATGGTTAAAAGTAAATGGAACTAATATTGAAACAACAGTTGTAAAGACTACTAACAATGATTATTATTTAACACATAATTTTAATAAAGAATATAATTCTGCTGGTTGGATATTTGCAGACTATAAAAATAAAGTAGATGGAACAGATAAAAATTTAGTTATTTATGGACATAATATGAGAGATGATTCAATGTTTGGCAGTCTAAAGTGGGTTATAAATGAAGATTGGTATAATAATGAAGATAATAAGTATATTACTTTAATAACTGAAAATGAAACACAAGTCTATGAAGTTTTTTCGGTATATCGAATCGAAAAAGAAGATTATTATATACAAACAAACTTTGATACAGAAAAAGAATTTAATACATTTGCCCAAACGATTAAGAAAAGAAGTAAAAAAGACTTTAATGTTGATGTAAATAAAGAAGATA
>SFKP01000044.1 GCA_004553715.1 Clostridiales bacterium | reverse complement strand
TCTGTGTATGTGCTTATTACGTCTTGATATGTTGCTTCTATTGTATCTGTCTTTGTTGTATCTTTTTCTCCATCATAGTAATATTCTACTGTGTAGTTGTATTCCATTTTTATTTCAGCATTAGCTTCGTCTTCTTTTTCTAACACTATTTCATCTTCTTTTGCATATGTTGCTATTGCAATATTTGTAATAATTCCTTCATTTTCAAGGGCTCTGTCAATATCTGTTTTAGTTACTTCATATGTTTCTGTCAATGTTTTTGTTTCATTTACTTCTAAAACATCTATTTCTTCTTCTATTTCTAGCATTTCATCTGCTACTAATATATTTTTTAATGTTACTGTTCCTGTATTTTTTACTGTAATTGTATATAATATTTTATCTCCTATTTCTGCTTTTTCTGGTGTTATTTCATCTTCTCTAGGTTGTATTTTTGCAGTTTTATATATTTCAAAATCTTCTTTTCTTAATGTTTCTACTGTATCATCTTCGTCTTCTTTTTCTTCTTCACCATATTTTACTATTGCTGTATTTGTTATTTTTTCAAAATTATCTACATCTTCTTGTGTTACTTCATATGCAGCTTCTATTGTAAATGCTGTTCCTGCTGGTAATTCATTAATTATTACTTGATTTGTTTCGTTATCGATAGTAACATTGCTATCTGACTCTTCTGGCTTAGCAAATTCTACTGGTAATAAATCTGTTATTATTAAATTATTTGCCTTATAATTACCTGTATTTTCTACTTTTATTGTATATACTACTATATCTCCTGCTACTACTTGTTTGATTTTTTCATCGTTTACTCTTGTTGCTGTTTTTTCTATAGATATTTCTGGTTTAAATATGTCTAAGTTTGATACAATTGAAGGTATTTTAATTAAGCCTTCTGCTATTTTTCTTTCTCTTGTTCCAATAACTGTTGGTATTAGTTCTGTTTCTGTATTTTCTTGATTTGTATTTGTGTTTGTATTTGTTGTATTTGTGTTTGTTGTTCCTTGGTTATTGTTTGTTGTAGTTTCCTCATTTTCTGTTTCTTCTGCATTTTGTTCTTGATTTCCTGCTTGCTCTCCTTCTGTTTCTTCATTTGGTTCTACTTGCTCGTTATTTCCTTCGGTCTCGTCATCTCTTCCTGTCACTGGTAATAGATTTTCTTGTTCTTCCATTGCAGCTTCTGCTTCACCAGAATCTTTTAAGAACACTACTGTACCAGTAATACCTACTGCTAAAAGTACTACTATTAATGCACTTATCACAATAGTTTTTGTACTAAATTTCTTTTTCATTTTAACCCTCCTAAATATTTTATATATTTACTTCTCTAGCTTTTACTATAAGTCTTTCCTTAGCGCCATTTGTACATGTAACTAATGTTACTTCTCTTGTATTTTCATCATCTGCATTAATTATACTTATGTCATTTGGATCTACTTTATATTTAGTAAATACTTTATATTGAATAGTTACCATTTGGTTGTCTGTAAGTTCTATAATATCTCCAATTTCTAGTCTGTTTATTTTACCAAAAAATCTGTTGTTTATATTGTTGTGCCCTGCTAAAACTACATTTCCTTTTTGGTTTATTTTCTGCCCCCAGAATTTGGTTATTGATAAATTTAAACTTTTTGTCTCTGTTTTCTCAAGTATTGGATATTCTATATCTATCTTAGGAATATTTATAATTCCTATTACTTTATAGCCTTCTATTTCTGCATCTATTTCTTTAATTACATCTATTGTATCTGTCTGTATGCTTTCACCACTTTTAATTTGGCTTAGGACTTCTTTTGCCAAGCTTTCTACTTGATTGCTTTTTAGTCTTTTTCTTAAGACTAAAGTTCCTAAGATTACAGCTACTATGATTAGTATAATTAATATAATTCTATATATAGTTATTTTTTTCATTATTTGCTCATCTCTTTCTTCTTTAAGAAAGAAATTCTTATTGCAACTGCTACAATTGCTATTACTACAGCTATAAACGCAAATAATATAGTATTATCATCATAAGTTTTTGGAAGTAATGTTGTTACATCTTCTGTAATTTTTTCTATGCTTTCTTCTTTAACTGATGTTAAGAAATGTACATCCTCCATTGCTATATTTACTGTACTTTCATCTTCTTTTAGCCATAATATATATTGTTCTCCATCTTCTGCGTCTTCTGGTTGTTTAACTGTCGCGTCTACAACATCTTTCCAATCAGATAAACTATCTCTTAATTCTGCTTTTAAATCTGTAAATTCTTTTGCTGTTTTTATTACTGCATATTTATCTGTGAAATTGTTCTTTTCAATTAATTCTGCAAGTGCAAAAAACTGATTTGTTTTTTCGTTTGATAATCTTTTTACTAATTGGTATTTTCCATTTGATATTGGAGTAATTATTTTTACTGTACCAACTTTTACAGTCTTTTTGTATTCATCTCCTGTAGCTTCATCTTTCATCATTGTTTCTACTGGGTCTGAAACTCCTATTTCAATTTCTATTGTTTTAGATATATTTTCTATTCCTTCTAATTCTGCCATTGTGATATTGTCTGTTAAATCAATTTTTCTTCCTGAAATTTTGATTTCATCTCCGACTTTTACCCATAAATATTCTTCTGTACCAGTTTCTGAAAATGCTATATGGTTTTGTGCGTCTACTGTATCTACTGCAAAATTTGTAAATATTGAAGGTGTTTCTGTTCCATCTGTTGAAAGTGCAAATTTAAAATCTACATCTAAGTAATCTTTAATATAAATTAAATACCTATCTGTTGATGTTTTTACAATTACAACACCATCATTTGTGCCTTCTTCTGCATAGCAAATTCCTGGTATAATTAGAACTGCTAAAGCTAAAATGGCAATTGTTAAAACTACTTTTAATTTTGTTTTAATCATTTTTTAAGTCCCCCTTAAATTATATTTATAAGATTCTAGTATTAATCTTACTTTTTAACTTTAATATTATATTACGGAAACAAGGATTTGTAAAGACTTTTCTCTCGATTTTTTATTTTTTATTACAATTGTATTACATTTTTATGATAATTACTGGGTTTGAAACTTTATTTTTTTGTAAATATTTTCCAAAATTAAAAAATAAAGCCGCTCAAAATAACTAGAACGACTTTATTTTTTGTTTACTTTGTACTTTATCAAGTACAATTAGGTTTATTTAAATACTGTCGGTGCTGTTTTTACAAGCCCATACGGATCTACTCTAAAGAAATATTCTTCTCCAAGCATTCCAACATCTTTAGGTGATATCTGTTCTATTACTCGTTTTGCAAAAATCTCTTTAGTTTCTGTAGCTCCATGATTTATCAAAACCAATTTCAAATTTTTAAACTGTTTTAAAAATTTGATCATTTCATCTGATTTTGCATGGGCTGAGAACTCAGTAGTATAGCATACTTTTGCTCGTTTAGCTGCTAGTAATCCACCTACGGAAACTATCGTGCCACTGGAAGCATCTGCTAATTTCCTACCTAATGTTCCTTCTGAGACATAGCCAGTGAAATGAATTAAGGCATTTTGTCTCGGCAAATACTTTTGAATATATAGTTGTACAGGCCCATATGAACCCATCCCAGAAGTAGAGACAATAATTTTCTCTTCTTCGCTATTCAAAAGCACTTTTCTTAAATCCTTGCTTACATAAAACATATTCTCTGGGAAAAAGTCCATCATCTCCGGTCTGATACCTATTTTCCCCGTTTCGAACATTTTTGTATAGGTAAAAGCTAATTTACCATCAAAATAGATCGGTACATCAATTGAAATTTCACCTTCAACTTGCATTTTCTTTAAAATATAAAGGATTTCCTGTGATCTGCCTAAAGAAAATACTGGTATTATTACGGTACCATTTTCATTTAAGCATGACACAACATTTTCATTAAAGCACTTATGAATTTCTGTCGAATCCATATCTCCATATGTAGATTCTTGAATTATCGTTATAGGTAATTCAAGAACCCATTCTGGAAGGATTGATTTTTCCAGAAACATATTGTTTTCGTTGTAGTCACCTGTAAACAAAAGATTTATATCTTTATGTTCAGGATAACTAATTTGAATTAAAATAAGTGCTGCACCCGGTATATGCGCGTTTCTAAAAAATGTTGTTCTTATGTTCTTATGAACTTGAACAGTTTTGTCATATTCGCAAGGCCTCAAAAGCTTCAATGTGCACTCTACATCATCTTCTTGATATAAAGCAGATATTTTTTTGCTTTTCGCATCAGAATTTATAATTCTGCAACTGTCAGCCAACGCATGTGGTAGCAAGTTACAAGTATCCGTCGTTGCATAAATTGGATTAAAAAAGCCTTTTCTTACCAAAAGGGGCAACCTCCCAATGTGGTCAACATGAACATGCGTAGTCATACAAAATTCAATGTCGTCCACGTCAAACGGAATAACAGAATTACGCTCCTCATAAATCTGTTCTTGAAACATACCACAGTCTACGATAAATTTTATTTTTCCCTCGTTAGGAAACCGGACAGTAACAAGTGTACATGACCCGGTTACTTCTTGGTGAAGAGACATAATGTCTGCATGGAACGGGCTTTTGTTACTCATAAACAAACCTCCTTAACATTAAAAAATTTTTTTACAATGTTTACCCAAAACATACATTGCGAAATAAGTTTACCATATTGCTGTGTTTATGTCAATTATTTAAAGTGCAAAATAAATACCTCTCGAACTACCTCTCGCATTCGCTCGGGCAAACTAAGGTTCCTAACCTTGTTGCATACGGAAAAATCTTATATTGGGTCAAGATAATATTAGATTTTCCTATACAATAAAAAAACCATAAACTATCGTTTATGATTCTTTATATATAATTAATTTTCTTTTTGTTTTATTACTTCTTTCCCATCATAATATCCACAATTTGGACAAGCCCTGTGTGGCATTACTGGTTCATTGCAATGTTTGCAAGTTGCTATAGTTTTTTCTTTTAATTTCCATGTTGATCTTTTTGTATGTGTTCTTTGTTTAGACCATCTTCTTTTTGGTTGTGCCATTTTTGTTTCCCTCCCTTTTATGTAAAAACCTATTCGTTATTATTTTAGTCACTTAAAAAGTATACTAACTTTTCAAGGATTTGTCAAGCATTATTCAGTAAAAAGTTCGCTATTTTTTATTTTGGTGAATAATTTGTATTCCTACTATTAATGCCATAATCAAACATATGCCCATTGCAATTAGTGCTGGCTGTTTATTTTCTTCTTCAATTTCTACATTAAATTCTGAAATGAATGTATTTATTTTATATTCCTTAACTGTTATTCCATCCTCTGCAGTTACTTTTATTGTTATAGTATTGCTTCCTTCTTTTAAATCCTTGCCACCTATTATTTCTACTGTTGCGTTTTCATTTTCAGGCTCTGCAAATACTTCTAATTCCTTTACAATCTCATTAATAGTTAGATTGTATTTATATATTTTAGGACTAAACTGAGGATACATATAAAAGTTCTTAACTTGTAAAGACTTTAAATTTGCATTTGCCTTTTCTATATCATCTGTTTTTGTAACAAATATCTTATATGTTTTTTGAGAGCCGTCTTCTGCTGTTACTACTATACTTATGCTATTTTCACCTTCTACTAAATTTTCATTTCCGTATATATATATAGTAGCTGTACTATCTTCTGGTATAGCTGTTATTTTTAGTTCTTCCACATTTAAGTCTACAATCAAATAATATTCTGTGGTATATGAATTAAAGTCTGGTTCTAGCTCCATTTCTTCTACATGCAGTCTTGCTAAATTGTTATTACTAGATTTAGGAGTAATAATATATGTAGCTGCTCCTTGGTTTCCACTATTTTGATTTGATGAATGTTCTGGCTCAGTTAGTTCTGTGTCTATTGGTTCATTTGCTGGTTGTTCTGGTTCTTCTGGATCTGTCGGTGGATTTTCTGGTTCTATTGGTTCTTCAATTGGTTTCTCTGGCTCGGTTATAGGTGGGTCTGTTATAGTGTTTTCATCTTTCCCAGGATCTGTGATTGGTGGATTTTCAGGTATTTCATTTTCTGCCTTTACAATGTATCTTTGCATTGAAACCATTAATATTATAATTATTAAAATTATTACATTTAAAGTTTTCTTCATAATTTTCTCCATTTAGTTTTTTTCTAATATACATCTTGCATTAGTATTTGTTAACTCTTCGAGTTTTTCTGCTCCTACTATTTTTTTTATTTTTTTTGTTGCTGTTTGCACTTTTATATATATCGTTTCTTTTTTATGTACGTCTGTTCCAAAAAAGTGTACCAAATCATTTTTTAATAAATATTTTATTGTTTTTTTTGCTGTTTTACCATATAAACCTAAAATACTTCCGAAATTACATTGTAACATGCAACCTTGATTAATCCAACTTTTCACAATACTAGGATCTTTTTGCACAATTGAATATCTCTCTGGATGTGCTATTATAGGCACTATATTTTTATTTATTAGCCTAAAAATTATATCACTTAAGTATTGCACTTTCGTATTTAATGGTAATTCCATAAGTAAATATTTGCTATTTGCAAGAGTTAGCAATTTACCTTGTTCTAGCCTATCTACTATTTCTTCTGTAATATATACCTCCATACCAGTATGTAAATTCAAAGAAATATTTTCCTTTGTTATAGCATCTTGCAACTTTTCTCTCCATATTATTAGTTCTTTTGCATCTATTTCATAGCCTTGTGGGATATAGTGTGAAGTAAGTATCTACAGCTTCTTTTATTAACTTAACGGTTTCATCAATAGATTTTGAACCATCATCAACATTTGGTATAATATGTGAATGTATATCTATCATTTTTATTCTCCAATATATTTATCTTTAAAATACGCTTCCAATTCACTTTTTATTTCATCTTCTTTAGATAGTTTAATATTGATATTACTAAATTCTCTAGAATTATCCTTGTTACTGCTTCCATAATAATATGTATTTTCATATTTTTTAGCATTCATAGGTACTTTGTTTATAACAACTCCTGCAATTGATGCTCCAACACTTTCTAAACTCTTTTTTACTTTTGCCAAATCTTCTTTTTTAGTTTCATTATGTGATGTAACTATTATGCTTGTATCAACAAGCCTTGCTACAATTATTGCATCTGTTACAATTAAACTTGGTGTACCATCAAAAATTAAAATATCAAAAATAGTCTTTAACTTTTCTATCATATTAATGGTAGATTCCGAAGACAGTAATTCTGATGGATTTGGTGGAACATTTCCTGCTGTTAATAAAAATAAATTTTCTACTTCTGTTGGTTTAATATATTCTAATATATTAATATTTTTATTTCTTTCTGCCTCTAATAGATAATTTGATAAGCCGAGGCTTACTTTCTACACTAAATATAGAATGTTGTCTTCCTTTTCTCATATCAGCATCTATTAAAATTACTTTTTTTCCTGCTTGTGCAAATGTTGTTGCTAAGTTTGCAGCAACCCAGCTTTTTCCTTCTCCTGGCATTGTAGATGTTATTAATATTGATTGTAGTTTTTTCTTTGTGTTCATAAATTGTATATTTGTTCTTAATGTTTTAAAGGTTTCCGATATTGGTGATTTAGGATTCTTATATGATATTAGCTCTTTTTTCATTTTCTTTTTCCTCCTTTTTCCAATGTGTAATCTGGTATTGTAGTTAGAACTATTAATCCTGATACCTTTTCAACATCTTCTTCCGTTTTTATAGTATTGTCTAACATATTTAGAATTAAAGCATATATAGCTGCTACTACTAAGCCAATAAATGCAAAGATAATTATATCTTTTTTATGGTTAATATTGCAAGGTTGAGTTTCTGGCTCTGCTCTATCTAATATGTAAGTATTGCTTATGTTATAAATTTCTACAACCCTTTCGCAAAATACTTTTGCAATTTCATTTGCTATTGTAGCCGCATAATTTGGATTGTCATTTTTTACTGTAATTTCAATTAATTCTGTAGATTTTACTGATTGAACTGTTACATTGTTTTTAATAGTTCCGATTGTTATTTCTGGATTGTTGATATTGTTTACAACTTCAATTAAGATATTTTTTCTTTTAATTATTTCCTCATAAGTAGATACAAGTTTCGAATTAAGCGTTACATCTGCTTGAGTAATACCATCACTATCTACTCCTGATGTTTGTGTTAATATTAATGTCGTGCTTGATTTATATATAGGTTTTAGAAAAAAATATGAATATCCAATTCCTATTGCTATAAACATTAATACTATAAATAATATCTGCTTTCTCTTCTCCCAAAATATCAAAAATATTTCTTTTAAATCTAGCTCTTCCATTTTTTTCTTCCTTCCTTTGTATAATTACTTTTACTATTATACATTTATAATTGTAAATATTGCAATACCTTTTTTTGACAAAATTTAATTTGTTTTATTTATTATTTCTAATATCCTTTTGTTTCAAGCAGTTCCCATCTATATACTGATTGTCACTCAATCCTAAAATCATCCAAAATAATGGTGCTACTCCAATAGTACTGATATTAAAAAATGCTTGTGCCAAATAGCTTATTATAACTAATACAAATATATAATTTAGTTTGCTCTTGTTCTTTAATTTTGGTAATAAAATTAAGCTTAAAAATGTTAAGTATAAGATAAGTGCTGGTACTCCAATAGTTGCAGCTATATTTAAATACTCATTATGTGCCTTGTCTACAACTGTATGGGTTCTAAGATAAAATTTTACTGCTTCGTATTTACAGCTTATAAATAACCCTTTTTTTAGGTTATCTGGTCCACAACCAAGCATTGGTTTTTTTGCAATTAAATTTAGTGTCATTTTCCATATTTCAATTCTTCCGTGATCCCATTTCATTTGTTAAACCGATTTTCACTTACTTTTTTTACATCATTTTTTATTTGATTTATTTTCGCTTTAGTAGTATTGTTTTTTACAATATCAAAACCCATAAATAAATATGTAAAAATTACAATAAAACATATTAGCAAAATACCCATTCTTTTCCAATATAATTTGTTTTTTTGTTTTATTAGATAAATAAATTGTATAATAACAACAACTGCAAAAGCAACCCAAGCACTTCTTGTCCCAGATGAAATCATATTAAAAAACATCAATATACTTATTATAAAACTTTTTTTATTTCCTTTAAACATAAAAATAGCCATTGAAGCTGGAAGCACTATACTTATATAACTTCCAAAGAAATTAGAGTTACCAAAAGTTGCACAAATGCCATGATTAAATAGTGGATATAGCGCTTTGCATTTTATATGTCTTTGGGCAATACCTAAAATTCCTATGGCTAGTGATATATAGAACATTATGTTAAAAAATGTTTTAAAATTTTCTTCTCGATAATATTTTTTCGCACAGAAATAAATACATACATATGTAATTAACATTAGTAAACCCTCATGACGAAGGTTTGCACCCAGTATAGATATTTTAATATTTGAAGAAAACAGAGTACTCATAAAAGCAAACCCTAGAAATAGCAATATAAAAGCATCTTTTTTATCAATAGTAAGAGTCTTATAACTTGCAAGCAAAAGGATTAGTAATATTAGCCCCCCTGCAAGCAAAACTACACATTTTGCTATGTTTGAGCTATCAAACATACTTGTCGGTATGCTAAGTATCTGTGATAATATAATTGTTAACGTTAATACTATTGTTATTAATTTTTGTTTCATTGGTACTCCTTTTTAAATTCTTTTTCTTTATATGCTTCATAAAATCTATTTCACTCTATATATACCATATTTAAAATTTCATAAACTAGCTTTTTCTTTTATCTTCTATAAAAAAATATCTATTAAACTAAAACCATTAAAACCTGTACTACTGGTGATTAGATATTTTTTTGCAAGTTATTTACCTATTACATTTCTTTTTATTCGCCTTAAAAAATTATATATTTTGTTTTTTAATTTTTGTTTTGGTAGATATTTTTTGATCAATATATTTAATTCATAATTATCCAAGTCGCTAAAAAATTTTTCTCTGTTTTTTGGTATCTTAGGAGAGCAAGTCATACTTGGATTATATTTTATAGATTTTTCAAAATCAGTTTCTATAAATTTTATTTTTTCTTTTATTCTTTCAAACAAATCCACACCTTTTGATGAATTTACTATTACCAAAGAAGTACCTTTATTATCATTCATTTCTGGTTTTATGTTTTGAATTCCCCAAAAATCTGCTAATGTTATATCTGACTTTCTATTT
>SFKP01000010.1 GCA_004553715.1 Clostridiales bacterium | reverse complement strand
ACACATGCTGCACTTTGGGTAATTTATGCATATACCAAATTAGGATTTGGAGATAAAGCTTTAGAATATTTTAGAATGATAAATCCGATAGAACATGCTAGAACAAAAGATGAAGCACGAAAATACAAAGTAGAGCCATACTCAATACCAGCAGATATATATAGTGCAGAAAACTTAGCAGGCAGAGGTGGCTGGACATGGTATACGGGCTCTAGTAGCTGGTTTTACAAAATAGGTTTAGAAAACATTTTAGGCTTTAAAATACAAAAAAACAAGTTAACTATAAATCCATGTATACCAAAAGAATGGAAAGAATATTCCATAAAATATAGATATGGAAAGACAATATATAATATAACAGTAAAAAACGAAAACGGAAAAAACACGGGAGTAGAAAAAATAATCATAAATGGCAAAGAAGAAAAAGGAATAATACTTCAAGATGATGGCAAAACAAAAGAAATAACAATAATACTCTAAACAACTGTCAATTGGGACTTAAGATTTTTGATAGCTTTTTCATAATTTTTCAAACATTATTAATTGAAATTAACAAAAAACTGTCAAAAATCTTAAGTCCCAATTGACATAGGAAAAATCGAGAATTATCTTATCAATGCGTTAATGTTCAGACCAATCGCTATATAATTCGCTCCATCTTGCTGTCGGTTGGACATTTTCTTTTCTTAGGCTAAAGCACGAGAAGAAAAGTGCAACCGACACGTGGAGCTACTAATTTGAAAATTTAGGTCTGAATAGTAACATCAATGCTGGAGGATTTGCTCAAAAATATTGACAGAACTAGGGATTCTTTATATAATATTATAGTTAATATATGTAGTTTTTAGGAGACAATTTATGAAAAAAATAGATAAAAAAGAGTTAAAAAGAGTAAATGAAAAAATCGGTAAAGGTGCTTCAGAGTTTAAGCAATTTATTATGAAAGGAAATGTTATAGACCTAGCAGTTGGTGTTATTGTAGGTGGTGCTTTTGGTAAAATTGTTACATCTCTTGTAAATGATATTTTAATGCCTGTAATTGGCATTATTATTGGGGGAATCGATTTTTCTAATTTAAGTATAGATATAGCAGATGCAAAAATAATGTATGGTTCATTTATACAACAAATAATTGACTTTTTAATAATTTCATTATGTGTTTTCTTATTTGTAAAAATTATTGGAAAATTTGAAAAGAAATATAAAAAAGAAAAAGTAGTAGAAGAAGTTAAAAAGTCTGATGAAGTGCTATTATTAGAAGAAATTAGAGATTTATTAAAAGAAAATAAAGAAGAAAAATTATAATTTGCAAGTTAAAATTATAAAATGTGATATAATAATAAACATAGAAATCAAACAAAAAGAGGAGCCAATGGAATATGTTAGAATTAAAAAATATATGTTTTGAAAGAGATAATAAAGTTATATTAAATGATATAAATTTAAAACTAGAAGATGATAAATTTTATGTAATTACCCGGACCAAATGGTTCTGGCAAGTCAACTCTTGCAAAAATAATAATGGGAATTAACAAACAAGATTCTGGTAAAGTATTTTTTAATGGTAATGATATTAGCGAGCTGCAAATAAATGAAAGAGCAAAAATGGGAATAAGTTTTGCATTCCAGCAACCTGTTAAGTTTAAAGGAATTACAGTATATGATTTAATTAGATTGTCATCTGAAAAAGATATATCAAAAAAAGAAGCTTGCCAAATATTATCAAAAGTAGGGTTATGTGCAAAAGAATATGTGGATAGAGAGATAAATGCATCTCTTTCTGGTGGAGAGCTTAAAAGAATCGAAATTGCAACAGTTGCAGTTAGAAATTCTAATTTGACTATATTTGATGAACCAGAAGCGGGAATTGATTTATGGAGTTTCAATAATTTAATTAAAATATTTGAAGAAATTAGAGAAAAAACAAAAGGAACAACACTTATCATATCTCATCAAGAAAGAATATTAAATATAGCAGATAATATTATTTTATTAAATAATGGCAAAGTAGAAAAAGTAGGTAAACCTAAAGATATTGAAAATGCAATATTTACAAAAGCACCTTGCTGTAAGTTAGGAGGAGAGATTTAATTTGGAAGAAATAGATAAGAAAATGCTAAAAACAATTTCAGATATAGATGGAAATATTGAAGGTGCATATAACATCAGAAAAAATGGCAAAGGTATTGAACGCAAAGTAACTGAAAATGTAAATATAGTGACGAAAACAGATAAACAAGGAATTGATATATATGTAAAAGAAAACACAAAATTAGAATTTGTGCATATACCGGTAATAATTACAGAAAGTGGTCTTACTGATATTGTATATAATGATTTTTATATTGGGAAAAATGCAAATGTAGTAATTATTGCAGGTTGCGGAATACACAATGAGCATCATAAAGATTCTCAACATGATGGTATTCATAGGTTCTTTTTAGAGGAAGGAGCAAAGGTAAAATATATTGAAAAACATTATGGCGAAGGCACAGGAGATGGAAAAAGAATTTTAAATCCGATAACAGAAGTATATTTAAAAGACAATAGCAATTTAGAGATGGAAACAGTTCAAATAAAAGGTGTAGATAGCACTATAAGAACTACGAAAGGTGTTATAGGGAATAACGCAAATCTAGTAGTATTAGAAAAAATAATGACAAATGGAGTTCAATATGCAAAAACTATGTTTGAAGTAGATTTAAATGGAGAAAATTCAAGCACAAAGGTAACTTCAAGATCTGTTGCAACAGAAAATTCAGTTCAACAATTCGAATCAAAAGTTACAGGTAATGCAAAAAGTTTTGGACATGTAGAATGTGATGCTATAATTAAAGATGATGCTAAAGTAATAGCAATACCATCAATTATAGCAAACAATGTAGAGGCAAATCTTGTACATGAGGCAACAATAGGAAAAATAGCAGGAGAACAATTGATGAAATTAATGACTTTAGGCTTAGATGAAAAACAAGCAGAACAAGAAATAATAAATGGATTTTTAAAATAGCTATTTCATAAACTAGAAAATTAAACATAAGATATTTGAGGGGGAATAAGAATATGAAAATTTATAATTCAATGACAAGACAAAAAGAAGAATTTATTCCATTAGATGGGAAAAATGTTAAGATGTATGCTTGTGGAATTACAGTTTATGATTTAAGCCATATTGGTCACGCAAGGCAAGCAATTACATATGCTATGATAGCAGATTATTTAAGATATAGAGGTTATAATGTTAAATATGTTCGTAATTATACAGATGTAGATGATAAAATTATAAATAGGGCAAATAGTATTGGCAGAAATGCACTAGATTTTTCAAAAGAACAAATTGAAGAAACCGAAAAAGATATGAAAAATTTGCATATAACAGATGCTAATGTAAATGCTTTGGCATCAGAAAATATTGATAACATAATAAAATTTGTAGAAGGACTTATCAAAACGGGGCATGCTTATAAATCAGAAACAGGAGATGTATATTATGATGTAAGAAGTTTTAAAGAGTATGGCAAACTTTCTAATCGTAACGTAGATGACATGATAAATGGCGTAAGAAAAGATATAGAACCAGGTAAAAGAGACCCTATAGATTTTGCACTTTGGAAATCTGCAAAACCAGGAGAAATATCATGGGAATCTCCATGGGGAAAAGGAAGACCAGGTTGGCATATAGAATGTTCTGCAATGGTACTAAATAATCTTGGCGAAACTATTGATATTCATGGTGGTGGAAAGGATTTGATATTCCCACATCACGAAAACGAAATAGCTCAAAGTGAGGCATTAACAGGAAAAATGTTTGCAAAATATTGGTCACATTGCGGATTAGTAAAAATCAATGGAGAGAAGATGAGTAAATCTCTAGGAAATTCACTTACAATTCGTGATGCACTTGCAAAATATAATTATGAGGTTATAAAATATGTAATGTTTTCAAAACATTACACTTCTGATATAGATTTATTAGATGGAGATTTCAATTTATCAGAAAAGCATTTATATTATTTCTATAGCACAATGAAAGATATGCTAAAATATGTACAAGATTTTCAAAATCCAGCAATAGATAGCTTAAGAGAAGATGATATTTCAGAAAATATTATATCTTATTTTATTGAAAACATGGATGATGATTTTAATACAGCAGCTGCAATAGCTAATTTACATAGCATTTTCAAATATGCAAATAATATAATGAAAACATCAAAAAAAGAAGAAAGAGCAATCACTGCAAATACAATTAATAAAATACTTAAAAATCTTCATGAGATTTATGGAGTCATTGGATTGCTTTCTCAAAATCCAGATGAATTTATGAAAGAAATGAAGGAAAAATATTTAAATAAATTAGACATAGATGAAGCTTTTATTGAAAACAAAATTGCAGAAAGAGCAGAAGCTAAGAAAAACAAGAATTTTCAATTAGCAGATGAAATAAGAAGTGATTTAAATGATAAAGGTATTATTTTAATGGATACACCAGAAGGCGTAAAATGGGATATTAAAGCATTATATACAGCTTAAACAAAAAAGACATACAAAGATATTTGTATGTCTTTAAAAATTTTTCGATAAAAATTTCAAAAAAATATAAAAAAGTCTTGACATATTTCAATAAATCCTGTATACTTACTCTTGTCACTAAAATGGGCGCATAGCTCAGCTGGTAGAGCATCTGCCTTACAAGATTGCGCCCACCATTTTTTTGGCCCGGTAGTTCAGTTGGTTAGAACGCTAGCCTGTCACGCTAGAGGTCGTCGGTTCGAGCCCGATCCGGGTCGCCATTTTTTTGTAGAAGAAAAATGGCTTGATAGCTCAGTTGGTAGAGCAAGGGACTGAAAATCCCTGTGTCACTGGTTCGATTCCAGTTCAAGCCACCAAAGTGTGCAATATTATCATAGCAATAAATGATGAATAGTGAATAATGAAGAATTGTGTCAAAGAAAGAACGCATCTAATTATTAGCTATTCATTTTTTGTTGAATAGAAAAAATTATTTTTCTGTACCTAATAAAAACGTTTTAATTAAAATAAAAAATAAAGTGAGATGGATATGAGTATAGTAGAATTGATGATATTAAGTATAGGTCTTGCGATGGATGCTTTTGCAGTTGCTGTTTGTAAAGGAATTTCAATGAAAAATATGGATTGGAAAAAGGCAGCAATTATTGGATTATACTTTGGAGGTTTTCAAGCATTAATGCCAGCTATTGGATATTTTTTAGGAACTACATTTGAGCATCTTGTGACAAGCATAGACCATTGGATAGCTTTTGTTTTGCTTTCTGCAATTGGGGGAAATATGTTAAAAGAATCATTTTCAAAAGAGGAAAATGATAATAATGATAGTATAGCTTTCAGAGTAATGATAATTTTAGCAATAGCAACAAGTATTGATGCATTAGCAGTAGGAATTACTTTCGCATTTTTCAATATCAATTTAATACTTGCAGTTTCATTAATTGGTATAACTTCATTTATTTTATCAGTAATTGGAACAAAAGTTGGAAATAAATTTGGAAGCAAATACAAAAGTAAAGCAGAAAGAGTAGGGGGACTAATTTTAATACTACTTGGAATTAAAATTTTATTAGAGCACTTAGGAATATTATTTTAGAACATTGTTCGAATTTTAGCAAAAAAATTAGATATGTGGAGATACATATCTAATTTTTTTGCTATTATATCATTTGTTTTTAATTAGCATTAATTTTATTATATATTTTTAAGAAATTCCTAGAATTTTTTTTGCTCTTAATACATCTTTCTCAGTGGCCTGAGGAACACCTTCTAAAGGATATTCTAAGCCCAGATTTTTCCACTTATATCTACCTATATTGTGATATGGATGAATTTCTATCTTTTCTACAGTTTTTAATGTATCTATAAATTCTTTTAAATTTAATAAATCTTTTTCATCATCGGTAATCTTTGGAACAAGTACGTACCTTATCCACATTGGAATATTATTATTACTTAAATATTTTGCGAATTCTAATTCTAATTTGTTAGAAAAGCCACACAAATCTTTACATTTTGCATCATTAATTTGTTTTATATCAAGAAGAACTAAATCTGTTAATTTAAGTAAAAGCCTAATATTTGGAGTGATTTCGAACATCCCTGAAGTATCTATAGCTGTATGATATCCGAGAGTTTTTAATTTTGTAAAAAGCTCTATTAAAAATGGAACTTGAAGTAAAGGTTCACCACCAGAAACAGTTACACCACCTTTTGAAAATTTAATAAAGCTATCACATTTTTTCACATTTTCTATAACTTCATCAGTGGTCATAAGATTATTTGTAGAAGTTTCCCAAGTATCTCTGTTATGGCAAAATTTGCAATGTAAAGCACAACCTTGCATAAAAAGTACAAATCTAATGCCAGGGCCATCTAATGTTCCAAATGTTTCTATTGAATGAATTTTTCCTTTTACTTCTTCCATTTAAATTACTCCTTATATGCTTTCATGAATAGTTCTATTTATTACATCTAACTGTTGTTCTTTTGTTAAAGTAACAAACTTAACAGCATAACCTGAAACTCTTATTGTAAGTTGAGGATATTTTTCAGGGTGTTCCATTGCATTTAATAGTAATTGTCTATCAAATACATTTACATTTATGTGATGACTTCTTTGTACAAAATAACCATCAAGTAATGATACCAAATTATTTACCCTAGATTCTTCGTCTTTTCCTAAAGTAGAAGGTGTAATAGAGAAGGTATATGATATACCATCTTCAGAATATGAGTATGGTAATTTTGCAATAGTATTTAAAACAGCAATTGCACCATTTGTATCTCTACCATGAAGTGGATTTGCACCAGGTCCAAAAGGTTCACCGCTACGTCTACCATCAGGAGTATTTCCTGTGTTCTTACCATAAACTACATTTGATGTAATTGTAAGTATAGACATAGTTGGTTTTGCATTACGATATGTTTTTTGCTTTCTTATTTTATTCATAAATTTCTTTACGATATCTACCGCAATCTGGTCAACACGGTCATCATCGTTTCCATATTTAGGAAAATCTCCAGTTACTTCATAGTCTGTAGCTAGACCTGTTTCATCTCTTATAACTTTTACCTTTGCATATTTAATAGCAGAAAGAGAATCTGCAACAACAGATAAACCAGCAATACCACATGCCATTGTTCTTAAAATTTCTAAATCATGCAAAGCCATTTCCAATTTTTCATAAGAATATTTATCATGCATATAATGTATAATATTTAATGCGTTAATATATACTCTTGCAACCCAATCAAGCATTAAATCGAATTTTTCCATTACTTCATCATAATTTAAATATTCAGATTTAATAGGCTCAAATTTTTCTGTTATTTGTTTTCCGGAAATTTCATCTCTGCCACCGTTAATTGCATATAATAATGCTTTTGCTAAATTACATCTAGCACCAAAGAATTGCATTTGTTTACCTGTTCTCATTGCAGAAACACAGCATGCAATTGAATAATCATCACCCCAATATTCTCTCATTAAATCATCATTTTCATATTGAATAGCACAAGTTTTTATTGATAATTTTGTACAATATTTTTTGAAGTTTTCTGGTAACCTTAAAGACCATAATACAGTTAAATTTGGTTCAGGAGCAGGCCCTAAGTTTTCTAATGTATGTAAAATCCTATATGAATTTTTTGTAACTAAAGTCCTTCCATCAATGCCCATACCACCGATAGCTTCTGTTACCCAAACAGGGTCACCACTAAATAATTCGTTATATTCAGGTGTTCTTAAAAATCTAACCATTCTTAATTTCATAACAAAATGATCCATAAGTTCTTGGATTTTTTCTTCTGTTATTGTTTTTAATTTTAAATCTCTTTCAAAATAGATATCTAAGAAAGTAGAAACTCTACCAAGACTCATTGCAGCACCATTTTGCTCTTTAACAGCACCAAGATAACCAAAGTATACCCATTGAACAGCTTCTTTAGAATTAGAAGCTGGTCTAGAAATATCAAATCCATATCTTGAAGCCATTATTTTAAGTTCATTTAAAGCAGAGATTTGGTCAAAAACCTCTTCACGAGCTCTAATTGTATCTTCTAATATAGTAGGAACCTGCAATTCTACCAAAGTTTTTTTCTTTTCTTCAATAAGTGCATCAACACCATATAAAGCAATTCTTCTATAATCACCAATAATTCTTCCACGACCATAACCATCAGGAAGACCAGTAATAATATGAGAGCTTCTTGCCGCTCTAATTTCTGGTGTGTATGCTGCAAAAACACCATCATTATGTGTTCTTCTATAATTATTAAATATAGTTTCAATTTCAGGTGATAATTCAACATGAGCTGCATCACAAGATTTTTCTACAATTCTTATACCACCATTTGGCATAATAGCTCTTTTAAGTGGGGCATCTGTTTGTAAACCAACTATTTTTTCTAAACTTTTATCAATATAACCAGCTGCGTGGCTAGAAATAGTAGAAACAGTAGAAGCATCAACAGCTAGAACACCACCATTTTTTGTTTCTTCATCATATAATTTCAAAACCTTATTCCATAATTCAACAGTTCTATCAGTAGGACCTGCTAAAAATGTTTCATCTCCTTCATAAGGAATATAATTATTTTGAATAAAGTTTCTAACATTTATTTCTTCTTTCCAATCTTTTCCTTTGAAACCTTTCCATTCTTCAAAATCCATATATAACCTCCCGTAAAATAAGTATTTTAAGTTAAGCATATATAAAAAAATGCATTGTTTTGATTAATGCTTAACCAAAACAATAATATCATTTATGAAAAAAAATATCAATAAATATAATAAAAAATATTAAAATATCGGTTACAGTTCAGACCAAAATTTTCACATTAGTAGCTCCACGTGTCGGTTGCACTTTTCTTTTTGTGCTTTAGCCTAAGAAAAGAAAATGTCCAACCGACAGCAAGATGGAGCGAATTATATATTAATTAGTCTGAACTGTAACAAAATCTTTAATAAATTCTTAAAAAAAAGTTGATAAGAACAAAATATTTATATATAATAGTTATTATTGTAGATAAATTAGAAAAATAGGAGTTTTTTGATGAGAATAAATAAATTAAAATTTATAAGAAATATTGCAATTTGTATAGTAGCACTATTTGTAGTAGCATTTATTTTAAATATGACACCAGGCTATAAAAGAGATAAATATAAAGACATTACCAATATTGTAATTGGAGATACTAACTTTACAGAGGACTTAAAAAACTTAATATATATTAGCGAAAAAGGAACTATATATTTATCAGAAGAAGATGCTGTAAACCTTTTAAATTGTAAAATTTATTATGAAAAAGATTATAATAAAACAATAATAATTTGTGCAGATAAAGTTGCAGCTATTTCTGGTACAGAAAAAATATTAGAAATAAATGGGGCTAAAAAAGATATATTAGAAACTGAGGTACTTATAAATAATAAAATATATTTGCCAATTTCAGAAATGAAATTAGTATTCAATATAGAAATGGATTATATTAAAGATAATGATGTAGTAATAATAGATAGATTAAACGAAGGAATTATAAAGGCAGATGTATCAATCCGTAGTGATATACAATATAAACCAAGAGGCTTATCAAAGGTAGTAGGAGAGCTTAATGTAGGAGATAAGGTTAGTTGCTTTTATACTACTAGCAAAGGTTGGAGATTAATTAGAACAGAAGATGGAGTACTTCGGATATGTTAAAGCAAATGTTTTAGATAATGAATATATTTTAAGACAAGATATGGAAAGCTATGGAGAGGCAAAAGAGCTATTTATAGAAGGTGGGAACTTTACTTTTTACAATAAAGATGTAAAAACAAATGTAGTATTAAAGAATATGCTAGAAATAGAAGAAGAATATGTGCCTACTATAAACGAAGAAAATCAAAAAGAAGAAATGTGGGCAGTACTTAGCAATAACAATATAGAGGAATATTTGGAAAGTGTTATTAAAGATTATGAACAAAGACAAGAATTGATTACAAGTATTGTAAGAAAGCTAAATAAAAACAATATATCTGGATTAATTCTTAACCTGCAAAATATTAACGATTATGATAGCACACAAAAATTTATTCAAGAATTAACTCCAAGATTAAGAGAAATAGGAATTTGTGTTGGTGTTAAAATAAATGATGAAATTAAAGAAAAAGATTTTATAAATATAGTTGATTATTTAGTAAAATAGAAGGAGATAAAACTGATGAAAAAAATTGGAATATTAGTTATAGCAATAATATTGATAATAGGGATATGGTATTTTATTTCGATAAGTCCCGTTTCAAAAAAAAGTGAAGAAAAGGAAATTACAATAGACTTAGGAACAGGAGCAAATAAAATTGCTGAAATCCTTAAAGAAAATAATATTATACGAAGCAAAACTGCTTTTAAAATATATACTAAACTTACGAAAAATTCGAATTTTCAAGCAGGTGTCTATTATTTTAAAGAAAACATGAAAATAAAAGATATTGTAGAAATGTTACAGACAGGTATACTTCACGACCCTAATCAAATATCAATTACATATTTAGAAGGAAAGCCATTCCCTTGGCTTGCTACAAAGATTGCAGAAATAACAAATAACGAAGAAGAAGATGTTTATAATCTTCTTGAAAATGAAGAATATTTAGATGAGTTAATTGAAAAATATTGGTTTATAACAGATACAATAAAAGACAAAGATATATATTATCCATTAGATGGTTATTTATTCCCAGATACATATATATTAAAAAATAAGGATGTAAGTGTAAAAGAAATTTTTGAAAAAATGTTAGACCAAATGGAAGATGTTTTAGAAGAATATAAAACAGAAATTGAAGGAAGTAATTTTAGCGTTTCTGAAATTTTTACAGTGGCATCAATTATAGAAACAGAAGCAATAAATACAGAAGATAAAAAAAATGTGGCAAGTGTAATTTATAATAGATTAGATAAAAATATGGCTATACAAAGTGATGTGACTACATATTATGCAATAAAAGTAAATATGGGAGATAGGGATTTATATCAAAGCGAAATAAACTTAAGTAATCCATATAATACTAGAGGACCTAATATGGAAGGGAAATTGCCAATAGCACCAATAGCATCAGTTGGAAGAGATAGTATTGAAGCAGCAATAGAACCAAATAATACGGATTATTTGTTCTTTGTAGCTGATAAAACAGGAAAACTATATTTTACAAAAACAAATGATGAACATAATAGAATAATAAAAGAATTAAAGACAGAAGGCTTATGGTTTGAATATTAAAAAAGTTTGGAAAAGTTAAGCCAGTTTGTAGTTTAGATTAGAGAGGAATGTGATTATAAGTGAAAATAGGAATCGTAGGATTACCAAATGTAGGGAAAAGTACAATGTTTAATAGTATAACAAAAGCAGGAGCAGAATGTGCAAATTATCCATTTTGTACAATAGAGCCAAATGTTGGGATAGTAGCAGTACCAGATGAAAGATTAGAAAAATTAACGAATTTATATAATGCTAAAAAAACAACACCAGCAGTTGTAGAATTTGTAGATATTGCAGGATTAGTAAAAGGAGCAAGCAAGGGAGAAGGCCTTGGCAATAAATTTTTATCACACATAAGAGAAGTTGATGCAATCTGTGAAGTAGTAAGATGTTTTGAGGATTCGAACATTGTGCATGTAGATGGAAATATTAATCCTATAAGAGATGTTGAAACAATTAAATTAGAGCTAATTTTTGCAGATTTAGAGGTTATTGAAAAGAGATTAGATAAAGCACAAAAGATGTTAAAAGCAGATAAAAAGTACCAAGCAGAAATTGATGTACTAAATAAAGTAAAATCAGCATTAGAAGATGGAAAATCTGCAAGAACAGTTAATTTAAATGAAGAAGAAAAAGAATGGATGAAAGATACATTCCTTTTAACAAATAAACCAATTTTATATATTGCAAATATTGAAGAAAACCAAATTTCAAATATTGAAAATGATGAAAATGTTAAAAAAGTGAAAGCATTAGCAGAAGAAGAACATACAAAATGTATTCCGTTATGTGCAAAAATAGAAGAAGAATTAAGCGCATTAGATGATGCAGATAAAAAGGAAATGTTAGAAGCAATAGGACTTCAAGAATCTGGATTAGATAAATTAATAAAAGAAAGTTATTCTTTATTAGGATTAATGTCATTTTTAACAGCAGGAGAGCCAGAAGTAAGAGCATGGACAATCAAAAAAGGAACAAAAGCACCAGAAGCAGCTGGCAAAATTCATTCAGACATACAAAGAGGATTTATAAAAGCAGAAATAGTAAATTATGATGATTTAATAAAAGAAGGCGGAATAGTACAAGCAAGAGAAAAAGGCTTAGTAAGGTCAGAAGGAAAAGAATACATTATGCAAGATGGTGATGTAGTGTTGTTTAAATTTAATGTGTAAAGCAAAAAAGTTAGCAGTTTTAATTGCTAACTCTTTTTTTGCAAGCTATCTAAGGAGTGAAAACCAATTTTTAAAGATATGAATAGAGGTATTTGCAAAACTTAATTTAGGGATAGTTTTAAAAGCTATTAAATTTATGCTATCAATTTCATCACCATTTAAAGTAAATACCACTTCACCAATTTTATCACCTTTATTAATTGGAGCATCAATAGAGTTTGGAAGCACAATATTTGCAGAGATATTACCTGCCATACCTTTTGGAACAAGAGTTGCAGCTTCTGTTTCAAACACTATATCTACATTTCCTAAAGTTCCTTTATTTACAGGAAGATTTTTTATTGTATCTAAACTTTCACCTAAACTTACATATTCAAAATTATTAAATCCATAATCTAAAAGCTTTTTTGCTTCATCAAAACGAATGTCACTTGTTTCACCACGCATAATTACTGCAATTAGAGACAAGTCATTTCTAGTAGCACTTGCAGAAATATTAAATAATGCTAAAGAGGTTGAACCTGTTTTCAAACCGGTTGCACCTTGATAATTTCTAAGTAGTTTATTAGTATTTACTAAGGAAGATTTGCCATCACGAAGTGAATCCATCCAGATTGTGGTATATTTAGTGATGTTAGGATGATTATTTAATAATTCTTTAGACATTAAAGCAACATCATAGCTTGATGTAAGATGTCCATCCTCATCTAATCCGTGGCAGTTTTTAAAACAGGTATCTAACATACCAAGAGATTTTGCTTTTTCATTCATTTTGGCAACAAAAGTATCCTCACTGCCACATAAATACTCAGCCATTGCAACAGCGCAATCATTAGCAGAAACAATACATATTGCTTTTAACATTTCGTCTACAGTTAAGTTTTCTGTTGTATCTAACCAAATTTGAGAGCCTCCCATAGCAGCTGCTGTTTCAGAGCAAGGAACTCTATCTTCTAAAGTAATTTTTCCACTATCTAAAGCTTCCATAATTAAAAGCAATGTCATAATCTTTGTAACACTAGCGGGCCTTAGTTGTTCATGTGAATTGTGTTCATACAAAATTTCTCCGGTTTTTTGTTCAACTAATATTGCACTTTGAGAAGTTAAATTTAAAAAATTCCCTTTTTGATTAGGTATTGAAGAAGTTTGGAGGGCTTCTTCATCTAAAACAGACCAAACATAAACAGAATCGTTCGCTTTAGAAAAGGAAGTAAGCAAAATAACTGAACAGATAAATATCATTAGATTTATAAAGATTTTTGAAGTTTTAAACATAAAAATCCTCCTCGATACAGTATTTTATTCAATGAGGATTAAAAATAGAATTATATTTTGGAAATTTTAACATATATTGTGTCCAAATTATTAACAGCATCAATTACAATATCATAAGGATTATCATTTCTAAACTTAAAATCTACGCTACCATAAGAAACAGCAGCATCTTTACCAGTTTCTATATATGCAACTTCTTTGCTATGAGGATGCCTTTCTACAACTACTAAATTAGGAATTTGTAAAACAACATTATATAATGTTGTACTTATTTGGCATTTACCACCACCATATTCTTGAATAATCTCACCATCAGCATCAAGCACATCAGCTTTTTTATATCCATCTTCAGGCTTTGCAGGACCTAAAGTATCGCAGAAAGAAAAGGTTTCACCAGCTTTTACTACTGTGCCACTTAAAGTATTACAGGCAATAGTCATATTTGTTTCTCTATCATCAGAAGTATCATAAATAGTTGTAGTAAATTCGGCTAAAAGCTCGGACTCTTTTTTTGATGCTGAAAGCCTTGTTGTGGAAGAATTTGAACTTTTTAGAGAAAGAGAAGTATTGCTTTTTATATTTTCTTCTTCAACGTCATTTACCTTGTTACAGCCACAAAGAATAAAAACAAGACTAAAACAAATAAAAAAATATATTTTTTTAGACATACTAACCTCCATAATTAAATTATTATCTTAGTTAGTATGTCCAAATTTACAAAGAATATAAATGATAGGCTAATCTGCAGAAAGCCTTCGAATCTTCATCTCGGCATCTTTTTTTGCAATATCTTGTCTTTTATCATATAATTTTTTACCTTTACCAATTCCAAGTTCTACTTTTACAAAATTTCCTTTAAAATATAAAGATATAGGGACAAGAGATATTCCTTTTTGTTTAGTCAATCCAATCAATTTATTAATTTCTTTTTTAGATAAAAGCAATTTTCGATCTCTTAATGGATCTTTATTATAAATATTGCCAAACTCATAAGGGCTAATATGTAAATTGCAGATAAAAGCCTCGCCATTTTTTATAGTAGCAAAGCTATCTTTATTGATTTAATTTCTGTGCCAGATAAAACAATTCCAGCCTCTATTGTATCTGAAATAGTGTAATTATGTCTAGCAACAGGATTTTTAGCTATTATATTATTCATAGCAAATTTCCCTTTCATAAAATAAATATGGTATTAGTATACCATATTTATTTTTAAAAGTACATATTTAATTTATTTATTATCTTGTGCAGTATAGTACCAAACAAGACCAATGACAACAATTGCAGCTACGGCTATTAATATCCAAACCCACATATTAGCAGTTGTTGTTGTAGTTCCTGCAGTTGCAGTTCTTGTAGTATTATATCCATTATTAGTAGAAATTGCACTTTGAGCTGTCATTTTATTATTTCCGATATTATTATCTTTATCAGTAATAGCATCTTCAATACCATTTTCAACATTACCAATGCCATTTCTTACACTTTTACCCAAATCATCTACACCATTTACAACAGTATTAGTAGCAGAGTTCATAGTATTTTTTACTTCATTAGTTGTCGCAAAAGAGAAGGATGTTATGAATAAAGTAATAAAAAAAATGGATAATATTATTAGACTCTTTTTATACATAGTTTTACCTCCTAAAAAAATAAGTTCAATAATATTATTCAAAAAAATTAAAAAATTTATTCATTAAATTATATGCTATTTATTCCTTATAAGAATTGCAACAGCTAAAAGTATAATAACAATGCCAATAGCAATTAATATAATATTGATAATGTCAGAAACTGTTAAAGAAGTATCCGCCGTAGCTTCACGAGAAGTGACAATAGTTGTTTTATGAGAAGCAGAATTAGAAACAGTGTTAGAAGGTTCTACAGTATCAACATTATTAGAAGTATCATTAAGATACATATCAATAGCATAAACACAAGTAAAATTTATACAAAATAAAAAAATAAAAACAATTGCAATTTTTAAAAATTTCATAATACAATCTCCTTGACAAAACAATAATATAAAATAAATAATAAAAAGTCAAGAGAAAAAGACAAAGTGACACCTTCAGACAGGGGGACTTAAGTTTTTGTCTAGCGATTTTCAAGGATTTTTTAAAATTCAAAACCAAAAATTAATTCATTTTTTAATATTAAAATAAAAAGTTGCTAAAAACCTCTAGACCAAAACTTAAGCTAAAAAATCAAAAAAGAAAGACAAAAAAAGAAATAATGCGAAAACATGAGGAAACAATACAAAAAACGACTAACAACACTCAAAAAAAACTAAATCAAGTGCTTTTATTGATTGACTAATCTTCAGGTGATGATATAATTTAAACATGAAGGTCAAAGAAAGTCAAAGTCAAAAAGGAGTGATAATTAAATGAAAATGTCAGATATAATAGAAAAATTTATAAAAGATTTATTAAGTGATGAAGATTATGTTGAAATACAAAGAAATGACTTAGCAGAACAGTTTAATTGTGTACCTTCACAAATAAATTATGTAATTTCAACAAGATTTAGACCTTCGCAAGGTTATTATGTAGAAAGCAGGAGAGGTGGTCGGAGGACATATCATAATAAAAAAAGTTGATTTAACAAAAAATGAATACTTAATGCACATTATAGAAAATATGGGAAATAAAGTGACTTCTAACGATATAGACATATATATAGGAAATTTATTGACATATAATCTGATAACTGAAAAAGAAGCCAAATTGTTAAAAGTTGCAACAAGTGATAATGTGCTAAATATTGTACAAAATATAAAAGATGAGCTAAGAGCAAGCATCTTTAAAAATATGCTCTTAAATTTAATTGATGAATAGGAGGAATGGATTATGTTATGTGATAATTGTAGAGAAAATGAAGCAACAGTTAGATATACAGAAATAATTAATGGAAACAAAAGAGAAATGATGTTATGTGAGGAATGTAGTAGAAAGCTTGGTATAAATAAAATGAGTTTGAAATTACCTATTGATTTTTCAAGCTTTTTTGGAGATTTCTTGTCAGAATATGAGAAAAATGATTTATTACCTTTGTTTAGCGAAAACCCAAATATGCTTAAATGTAAAACCTGCAATATGACATATAAAGACTTTTTAAATACAGGTAAATTAGGATGTGCAGATTGTTATGATACTTTTGAAGATGAAATAGATCAAATTCTAAGAAGAGTGCAAGGAAGTAGCGAATATTTGGGAAGAAAAGGAAGCTTTGAAACAATTGATGAAAACAAAGAAAAGCCAAAAATAATAAAAAAAGAAAAAAATGATAAAAAACGAGAAATTGATGAATTGCAAAGAAAATTAAAAGATGCAATAAAAGATGAAAGATACGAAGATGCTGCAAAGATAAGAGATGAAATAAAAGAAAAAGAAAATAATTAGAAAGGAATGTGATAAAAAAATGGCAAATTGGTATTTAGAAACAGGAAATAAATCAGATATAGTAAGAAGCTCTAGAATTAGATTAGCAAGAAATATAAAAGAGATTCCTTTTATAAATAAAATGCGTAAAGATGACTTTGAAAAAGTATTGTCTATTACAGAAAATGCAATAGGAAATATTGGATATGGATTAAAATTTTTATTATTAAAAGATATGGACAAAATAACAAAAGACAGTTTAGTAGAAAAACACTTAATAAGTCCAGAATTTTCGCAAAATCAATATGGTGCAATTGCAATAAATGATGAAGAAAATATATGTATAATGATAAACGAAGAAGATCACATTAGAATACAGGTATTTTCAGCAGGAGAAAATTTAAAAGGAAATTTAGCATTAGCATTAGAGATAGATGAAAAGTTGGAAAAAGAAATAAATTATGCATATAATAATAAATTTGGATTTTTAAGTAATTGTTTAGCAGCTGTAGGAACCGGATTAAAAGCTTCTGTAATGGTACATCTACCAGCACTTGCAAAAACCGGAAACATTAACAAAATGTTAAATATTATAAGTGGGTTTGATATGAATGTAAGTGGAATATATGGCGAAAGGTTATCTGCAAAAGGAAATATTTATAAAATATCTACTAAACAGACATTAGGAATAACAGAAGCAGAGACAATTAAGAAAATGAGTATTATTGTAGAAAAAATAATAGAGCAAGAAAAGGCTGCAAGAGAAATACTTCTTAAAGGCAATATAGAATTAGAAGATAGAATATATAGGCTATATGGAATATTAGCATATTCAAGAAAAATATCTTATGAAGAATGTATAAAAATTTTATCAGAAATAAGATTAGGTGTAGATTTAGGTATTATTGAAGAACTAACAGATGCAAAAGTAAACGAACTAGAAGTATACACAAAACCTGCAACGTTGCAGAAATACTTAGGTAAAACTTTAGATAATTATGATGAAGATATAGAAAGAGCAAAAATAATTAAACAAATTATAAATAAATAGAAAGGTGGGAAATAATATGGCATATAAATTTACTAAAAGTGCAGAAATTGCACTAGAAATTGCAAATAATATAGCAATTGACTTAGGACATAGTTATATAGGAACAGAACATCTATTATATGGACTAGTAAAAGAAGGCACAGGCATTGCAAGCAAAGTTTTGGAAAATCAAAATATTACAGAAGAAAACATATTAGAAAAAATTGAAACTTTAGTTGGATTAGGAGATAAAGGAATTAAAGGAACTTTGGGACTTACTCCTAGAACAAAAAGAGTAATTGAAAATGCCTTTAGAGAAGCAAGACGTTTAGGTTCAGAATATATAGGAACAGAGCATTTATTAATAGGTATAATGAGAGAAGGAGATAGTATAGCAGTTAGAATAATGCTAGAATTAAATGTAAATCCACAAAAATTATACAATGAAATTATAAAAGTTATAAATGATTATGAACCAAATTCAGAAGAAGAAAAAAGTGAAAAAACAAACTTAGCAAGCTACAATCAAACTCCAACTTTAAATCAGTTTGGAAGCGATTTAAGTAAAGCTGCTTTAGAAGGGAAATTAGATCCAGTAATAGGAAGAGAAACTGAAATCGAAAGAATAATACAAATACTATCTAGAAGAACAAAAAATAATCCTTGCTTGATAGGAGAACCAGGGGTTGGAAAAACTGCAGTAGTAGAAGGCTTAGCACAAGAAATTGTTGCAGGAAATGTCCCAGAAGTTTTAAAAAATAAAAGAGTTGTCACATTAGATATTTCCGGAATGGTAGCAGGTGCAAAGTATAGAGGCGATTTTGAAGAAAGAATAAAAAAAGCTTTAAAAGAGGTAAAAAAAGCTGGAGATGTTATTCTATTCATAGATGAAATCCATACTATAGTAGGTGCAGGAGCAGCCGAAGGAGCAATAGATGCAGCAAATATTTTAAAACCACTACTTGCAAGAGGAGAAGTTCAAATTATTGGTGCAACAACACTTAATGAATATAGAAAATACATTGAAAAGGACAGCGCATTAGAAAGAAGATTTCAGCCAATTACAGTAAATGAGCCAAATGAGGAAGATACGATTAAAATTTTAAAAGGTCTACGCGATAAGTATGAGGCTCATCATAATGTTAAAATTACAGATGAAGCAATTGAGACTGCAACAAAACTTGCAGGAAGATATATTACAGATAGATATATGCCAGATAAGGCAATAGACTTAATTGATGAGGCTTCATCAAAAGCAAAACTAAAGACATATACAGAGCCTAGCGAAATAAAAGAAAAAGAAGAAAAAATAAAAGAAATGATAAGTGCCAAAGAAGAAGCTATACAATCACAAAATTTTGAGAAAGCAGCTAAATTAAGAGATGAGGAAAGAGCTGCGAAAGCAGAACTAAAAGCTGAAAAAGACAAGTGGAAAGAAGAAAATAATAAAAAAATAAGAACTATTAGTAAAGAAGATATTGCAGAAGCTGTTGCAAATTGGACAGGAATACCAGTACAAAAAATAAGTGAAAACGAAAATGAAAGATTAAAAAATCTAGAAAAATCATTGCATCAAAGAGTAATAGGGCAAGAAGAAGCAGTATCAGCTGTTGCAAAAGCAATAAAAAGAGGAAGAGTTGGTTTAAAAGATCCAAAAAGACCAATAGGTTCATTCTTATTTTTAGGACCAACAGGTGTAGGAAAGACAGAACTTTCAAAGGCATTGGCAGAAAGCTTATTTGGAGATGAAAATTCAATTATAAGAGTAGATATGTCTGAATATATGGAGTCACATTCAACTTCTAAAATGATAGGTTCTCCTCCTGGATATGTAGGATTTGATGAAGGTGGAGGATTAACAGAAAAGATAAGAAGAAAGCCATACTCAGTTATTCTATTTGATGAAATCGAAAAAGCACATCCAGATGTTTTAAATATGCTACTTCAAATATTAGATGATGGAAGGCTAACTGATTCACACGGAAGAGTCGTAGACTTTAAAAATACAGTAATTATAATGACTTCAAACATTGGAGCAAGAAAAATTACAGAACAAAAATCTCTGGGATTTATTAAAGAAGAAGATAAAGAAAAAGAATATAACATAATTAAAAATGAAGTAATGTCAGAATTAAAGAAAAACTTTAGACCAGAGCTATTAAACCGTATAGATGAAATAATAGTGTTCCATAAACTAACAGAAGAGGAACTAGAAAAAATAGCAGACATAATGATATCTGAAGTAATAAAGAGAATGAGTGAGCAAAACATTCAAATAAAAGTAGATAAAAAGGTAAAACAATATATTGTAAAGCACGGAACAGATACAACATATGGTGCAAGACCACTAAGAAGGGCTATACAAAATATACTAGAAGATAAACTTGCAGAAGACATACTTGATGGAAAGATAAAAGAAGGAGACAAAGTATCGCTTACTATAAAAGATGATAAACTAGTGTATGTAAGTAAATAAAGATGTAATGGGTGGACAGAAGCTTTGTTCCACCCATTTGTTTTAAACCAGTATATTATAAAACAATGTTGTCGTCATGCAAACAAGAATTCCTAAAATAGTTGGTATTAAAAAGGAATAAATAGTCCATTTTAGACTGTTCGTTTCTTTTTTTATTGTTATTAATGTTGTCGTACAAGGAAAATGTAGTAATGTAAAAATCATAACATTAATTGCAGTAAGCAATGTCCACCCATTATTTTTTAAAATTTCGCCAATAGAAGATGTGGAACCTAAGTCAACTAATGTGCCATGGTTAATGTATGCCATTAAAATAATTGGCAAAACTATTTCATTTGCAGGCATTCCAAGTAAAAAAGCAGTAAGAATATAGCCGGTCAAGTCCCATAAGTTTTGCAAATGGGTCTAAAAATAAAGCAACATGTGAAAGAATACTTATTCCATTTATATTAAGATTTGCAAAAATCCAAATAACAATACCAACAGGCGCAGCAACTGAAACGGCTCTTCCGAAGCACAAATAAAGTTCTATCAAAAAGCGACCTTACTAAGATTTTTCCTACTTGTGGCTTCCTGTAAGGTGGAAGCTCTAGTATAAATGAAGAAGGTACACCTTTTAAAATAGTTTTTGATAATATTTTGGATACTAAGATTGTTAAAAATATACCAAGTAAAACAATTCCTAAAACGACCATAGTGGAAATAATGGAAGAAAAATTGCTATTAAAATAACTTGATATAAAAATTGTTGCGACAGTAATTAAAAATGGAAAACGACCATTACAAGGCACAAATACATTTGTCAGTATTGCAAGAAGCTTTTCACGAGGAGAATCTATAATTCTAGCACCTACTACTCCGACAAGCATTACATCCAAATCCCATACACATAGTTAGAGCTTGCTTTCCGGGAGCTACAAGCTTTTTTAAAACATTTGTCTAAATTAAATGCAATACGTGGAAGATATCCTAAATCTTCAAGTAAAGTAAATAAGGGAAAAAATATTGCCATAGGTGGTAGCATTACAGCGACTACCCAACTCACAGTTTTGTACATTCCATCTATTAATACTCCTTTGAGCCAAGGAGCAATTTTTAGAAAATCAAAGAGTAAAACTAACTTTTCTTGTATATAACTAAAAAGTTTTGAAAGTAATTCTGAAGGATAATTTGCCCCAACAATAGTAATCCAAAATATTATACCTAAAAATATAATCATTATAGGAAAACCTAAAGATTTTGACGTTAGAATTTTATCTATTTTAATATCTCGTAAATTATAATTTTCTTTTTCGAAAGAGCATACCTTTAAAGCTACAGTTTCAGCAGTAGCAATTATATTAGAAATTACAGAATCCCTAAAAGAAAAATTAGTAGAAATATCTAAATTAATGTTTTCTAAAACCTTAACAATAGATGCACTATGAAGATTTGTAGAGGTAAAGTTTTCAATAGAAGATAAAATCTTTTTATCTCCATCAATTATTTTCATAGTAATCCATTTTGAAAGATATAAATATTGTTTTGGCAAAATGTTAGTTACAATAGGTAATAATTTAGACACTACTTTTTCAATATCATCATTATATTTAACCGGATTTGGACTGCATTTTATGGTGCCTGAGCAAACTTTATACATTACAGAAATCAAGTTATTTAAAGATTTTTTCTTCCTTGCAACAGTGCCAACAACAGGAACACCTAAGATTTTACTTAAAAGCTTTAAATTAATATTTATACCTTTCTTTTTAGCTTCATCTAATAAGTTTACACACACAATTACATTATTTGTTATTTCCAAAATTTGATATACTAAATTAAGATTTCTCTCCAAACATGTTGCATCGACAATTACAAGTGTAGCTTGAGCATCTCCAAAACATAAGAAATCTCTTGCGATTTCTTCTTCTTCAGAATTAGACATAATAGAATATGTACCAGGAATATCAACTAAAAGAAAATTTTTATTATGGTAAGAAAAAATGCCAGAAGCATTTTCAACGGTTTTTCCGTGGCCAATTTCCGAGTATGTTGATGCATTCCTGTTAAAGCATTGAAAATAGTGCTTTTCCCAACATTTGGATTCCCAGCAATAGCAATCTTATAATCAAAATTATTTTTAACTAAAATATCATTATTTAATAAACTGTTACCAGTAGAATTTTTTGTAAGTCCCATAGTCCCCCCAATCTTATTGTAATATATGAAGGAAAACTAATAGATGCTACAAATTAATTGTAACATCTATTAGTTTTGAATCTTCTTTTCTAAGTGCAATTGTGCTTCCTCTGATTTCATAAGCAACAGGGTCACCCATAGGATTATTTAAAATGGGTGTGATTTTAGTGTCCTTTACAAGTCCTAAATCTAAAAGCCTTCTTTTAGTATTAGGAGCACATCGTATATTTTTAACTATGCCACAATAATTAAGAGGAAGACTATCTAATGTAAAAAGTAGCATATTTTTCACCTTTTAAAATATTAAATTTAAAGGCTTGCAAAAAATAGAACCTTTATAATATAATATATTATGATATGAAATGATTTGATACAAGATATTAGTTGAAAAATTTGAAAGGAATGAGATTAAAAATGGAGAAAAAAAGAGGATTTGAAGTAGCAAAAGGATTTGAAGATTGGAATATAAATTTGCCAGAAAGAAAAACAAAATATTCAGCAGGGTATGATGTAGAAGCAGCAGAAGACACAGTAATTCCAAGCTTTAAAAAAGGTATGAAACCTACACTGGTAAAAACAGGTGTAAAAGCATATATGGGAGAAGATGAAGTACTTATTTTAGCCAACAGAAGCTCTAATCCAGGCAAAAAAGGACTAATTCTTGCAAACAGTATAGGTGTAGTAGATAGCGATTATTATGGCAATAAAGATAATGATGGACACATTATGTTCGCATTTTACAATATAAAAGAAGAAGATATTGAGATAAAAAAAGGAGACGCCATAGGACAAGCAATATTTCAAAAATATTTGGTAGCAGATGAAGATTCTGCTGAGGCAGTAAGAGAAGGCGGATTTGGTTCAACTACAAAAGAATAGAAAAACAAAATAACAAAATGGAGATTAAAAATGAAAGATTTTGTTCATTTACATGTACATAGTGAATTTAGCCTTTTAGATGGGGCAAATAGAATAAAAGATTTACCGGTAAGAGCAAAAGAACTAGGAATGGATGCTATTGCTCTTACTGACCATGGGGTTATGTTCGGTGCAGTAGATTTTTATAAAGAATGTAAAAAAAATGGAGTAAAACCTATTATTGGTTCAGAGGTGTATGTTGCACCAAGAAGCAGGACTGATAAAGAAGCAAATATAGATAATCATTATTATCATTTAATTTTGCTTGCAAAAAATGAAACAGGATATAAAAACTTAGCAAAATTAGTATCTATAGGTTTTACTGAAGGATTTTATTATAAACCTAGAATTGATTTAGAGGTTTTAGAAAAGTATCATGAAGGACTTATTTGTTTAAGTGCATGTCTTGCAGGTAGTGTAAATAGGGCTATTTTACAAAACAATATGGAAGAGGCAAAGAAAATAGCATTATGGCATAAGAATTTATTTAAAGATGATTACTATTTAGAAATTCAGCCAAATGGATTGCCAGAGCAAGTACTTGCAAATCAAAAATTAATAGAGCTTTCAAAAGAACTTGACATTCCGCTTGTTGCGACAAATGATGCACATTACCTAAAAAAAGAAGATAGCTTTAACCACGAGGTTTTACTTTGTATTCAAACAGGGAAAAAGATGTCTGATGAAGATAGAATGAGAATGCAGGTAGATGAATTCTATTTAAAATCTCCAGAAGAAATGAGTTCATATTTTCAAAATGTGCCAGAAGCAATTGAAAATACGGTAAAAATTGCAGAAAAATGTAATTTCGATTTTGAGTTTGGAAACACAAAACTTCCAAATTATGATGTCCCAGAAGAATTTAAAACACATAGTGAATTTTTCAGAAAATTATGTTATGAAGGCATAAAGAAAAGATATGGCGAAAATCCTACTAAAGAGGTATTAGATAGATTAGAATTTGAATTATCTGTTATTGAAAAAATGGGATATGTTGACTATTACCTTATAGTTTGGGACTTTATAAATTATGCTAAATCTCAAGGAATACCTGTAGGACCAGGTCGTGGCTCTGGAGCAGGTTCTATTGCAGCTTATGCAGTAGGAATAACAGATATTGATCCAATAAAATACAATTTACTTTTTGAAAGATTTTTAAATCCAGAAAGAGTAAGCATGCCCGATTTTGACATAGATTTTTGCTATGAAAGAAGAGGAGAAGTAATAGATTATGTAGCAAAAAAATATGGTCAAGATCATGTTTCTCAAATAATAACCTTTGGTACTATGTCTGCAAGAATGGTAATAAGAGATGTTGCAAGAGCTTTAGATGTGCCATATGCAGAGGCAGATAAACTTGCAAAAATGATACCAATGGAATTACATATTACAATCAAAAAAGCATTAGAACAAAATGCAGAGCTTGCGAGCTTATATGAAACAGATGCTAAAATAAAAGAATTATTAGATATAGCAATGGGGCTAGAAGGCTTGCCAAGACAAGCATCAACACATGCTTGTGGTATAGTTATTACAAAAGATCCTGTCATAGAATATGTACCATTATATGTAAATGAAGGTACAATATCAACACAATATATAATGACAACACTAGAGGAACTAGGATTGCTAAAAATGGACTTCTTAGGATTACGAACATTAACAGTTATATCTGATGCAATAAAATTAGTAAAAAAATGTAGAGGAATTGATGTTGAAATAGATAGCGCAATGAATGATAAAAAAGTATTTGAGGAAACCTGGCAAAGTGGCTATACTTCAGGCGTATTTCAATTTGAAAGTCCAGGAATGACAAGCTTTATGAAGGAATTAAAACCAGATAGCTTAGAAGATATAATTGCTGGAGTATCATTATATAGACCAGGACCAATGGATCAAATACCAAGATATATAAAAAACAAGTTAAATCCAGAACATGTAGAATATACACATCCAGCATTAGAGCCGATATTAAATGTAACGTATGGTTGTATGGTATATCAAGAACAAGTAATGCAGATAGTAAGAGATTTGGCAGGTTATTCACTAGGAAGAGCAGATTTAGTAAGGCGTGCAATGGGTAAGAAAAAACTAGATGTAATGGCAAAAGAAAGAGAATATTTTATACATGGGCAAACAGATGAAAATGGAAATATTATAATTCCGGGATGTATTAGAAATGGAATAGATGAAGCATCTGCAAATAAAATATTTGATGAAATGGCAGAATTCGCAAAATATGCTTTTAACAAATCTCATGCAGCAGCATATGCAGTTGTATCATACAGAACAGCATATTTAAAAACATATTATCCACCAGAATTTATGGCAGCGACCCTAAACAGCTTTTTAGGCAACTTAGATAAAGTACCAGAATATATAAATGAATGTAAAAGGTTAAATATAGAGATATTAAGTCCTAGTATAAATAAAAGTTATACTAAATTTGCTGTTTACGGGAATACTATAAGATTTGGATTGGGTAGTATAAAAAATGTAGGAATTGGCGCAGTAGAGCTTATTGTAAAAGAAAGAAAAGAAAGAGGAGAATATAAAAGTTTTACAGATTTCTGTGAAAGGATATCAGGAGAAGCAGTAAACAAAAAATGTATCGAAAGCTTAATAAAAGCAGGAGCATTTGATGAGTTTGGGAAAAATCGTGCAACACTTATAGCTTCTTATGAGGGAATATTAGATACAATCGGAAATGCTACGAAAAAGAACATACAAGGGCAAGTATCAATATTTGATATAGGTTCTAAAGATGAAAATTTAGAAGAAAATAAGTATTCATATAAAGAACTTCCAGAATTACAAGAAAAAGAATTATTAAGCCTAGAAAAAGAAATGCTGGGAATTTATATATCAGGTCATCCATTAGATAAATATATAGATGCAATAAAAAAGGTAGCAACAATAAACACATTAAAAATGCAAAATCAAGAAGAAAATCAAGATGGAAAAATAGTTAAATATGCAGGAATAATAACTGCTATAAAGAAAAAATACACTAAAAAAAATACATTAATGGCATTTTTGACAGTAGAAGATTTATATGGAAGCACAGAGATAATTGCATTTGATAGTTGTTATGCAAGAGACATGGTAAATATAGTAGAAGACAATATTGTTTTAGTAGAAGGAAGACTTAGTGTAAGAGAAGATGAAGAACCCAAAATAGTTGCAAACAGAATTATATCATTATCTAAAGAAGTGCAGGAAGAAACTAAACAAAAAAATACACCTAAAATATTAAACCTAGAAATCACTAATGCAACTGAAGAACAAAAAGAAAAATTAAGAGGAGCAATAAGATTTTTTGCAGGTGAAAAAAACAACATATTGGTACAAGTAGTAGAAAATGGAATAACAAAACCATGTGGAGCAATATACCTAACAGAAGACATCTTAAAAGAATTTTATGATATTTTAGGCAAGAAAAATGTTAAGATTTTATAAGAAAAATGCCAACAGGTGCCAACAGGTGCCAACAGGGACGGGGAATTTTGGCACATTGACATATATACATATTTTTTATCTTGTCGAAAAAAAGGTAATAGGAAAATGTTAAGGTTTTGATAGACTTTACAAACAAGGGTAAATAGTATATAATATTATCGGTGATAAAAATGGAAACAATGAAAAAGTTTAAAAAATATCTAATAAATTTTATAGTATTATACATAATAGTGAGTTTACTTGTTTGGCTATGTGTAAAGGTTATGAAAAATAGATATAAACAAGAGAACATCACAAATGAAAATTATATTGAAGAAAAGGTTTAAAAATATTGAAAAAATACTTAAAAAATTTTTTAAGTATTTTTTTTCGTTTTCAGCAAAAAATATTAGTAGGAGGAATTCAAAATGAAAGAAGATAATTTAAAAAAAGAAAATAAAACAAAGTATGGAGAATTTGTTTGTTCAGCATATCATTGGCTACCATTAGACAAACAAAAGGAGCAAGCAAAAAAAATGCAAAACGTAACTGATAATAAAAAATCAAAAAAATAGTAATATTAAATCTTTAATCCTAATATACATTTATTAAAGTTAAATAGTACAAAGTTATTATGTGTATTAGGAGGGAATAGTTTTTATGAATAATCTTGAGATATATGAGGACATTGCAAATCGTACAGATGGTGACATATATGTTGGTGTAGTAGGACCAGTAAGAACAGGAAAATCTACATTTATAAAAAACTTTATGGATTTACTTGTTATACCCAATATAGAAAATAGTTACAAAAAAGAAAGAGCAAGAGATGAATTACCACAAAGTGCTGCACGGAAGAACAATAATGACAACTGAACCAAAATTTGTACCAAATGAGGCAATAGAAATCACCATTGGAGATAATTTAAAATTAAAAACACGATTAGTAGATTGTGTTGGATATTTGATAAAAAATGCTTTAGGACATATGGAAAACGATGTGCCAAGAATGGTAAAAACACCGTGGTATGAAGAGGAAATTCCATTTGAAGAAGCGGCTGAAATAGGAACAAAAAAGGTAATTGCTGAACATTCTACTATTGGAATCTTAGTGACTACAGATGGATCAATAACAGAGATCCCAAGAGAAGATTATATAGAAGCAGAAGAACGAGTCGTAAATGAATTAAAGGAAATGAATAAACCTTTTGTAATTGTTTTAAACACAAGTATGCCAAACTCAGAAGAAACAAAATTACTTGCAGAAGAGTTAGAAACAAAATATAATGTAGCAGTTATTCCAACCAATTGTACAATGCTTAGCCAAGAGGATATAAATAAAATATTTGGCAAGATTCTTTATGAATTTCCAATAGAAAGAATAAATATAAAAATGCCTGGTTGGATAGAAGGCTTAAGTGAAACTCATTCATTAAAACAGGAACTATATAATGCTATAAAAAATGCATTTAATCAAACAAGAGTAATTAAAGACATCAATTTAGGAATGACAAAAATATCACAAACAGAAATAATATTAAAAGCAAATATTGATGGCATAAATCTAGGAAATGGCTCTATTGATATAGAAATTGCTTTAAAAGAAAATTTATTTTACCAAGTATTAACTCAAATTACAGGAGTAGAAGTAAATAGTGAGGCAGAGTTGTTTGGTACAATAACCAGGTTATCTGATATAAAGAAGGAATACGACAAAGTATCTATGGCTCTTCAAGAAGTAAAACAAAAAGGTTATGGAATAGTTATGCCAACAATGGAGGAATTGATATTAGAAGAACCAGAGATGGTAAAACAGGGCTCAAGATATGGAGTAAGACTGCGTGCAAAAGCACCATCAATACATATGATAAGAGCAGACATAGAAACAGAAGTATCTCCAATAGTAGGTAGCGAAAAACAGTCAGAAGAGCTGGTAAATTACTTATTATCAGAATTCGAAAGTGATCCAATAAAAATATGGGAGTCAAATATATTTGGAAAAAACTTACACGAATTAGTAAATGAAGGTCTGCAAAATAAATTATATAAAATGCCAGAAGATGCACAAGGAAAACTGCAAGAAACATTAGAAAGAATAGTAAATGAGGGAAGCCGGAGGATTAATTTGTATTATACTTTAAAAAAACGAACAAGAGCAAAATTTATGCTCTTGTTCGTTTTTTAACTATTCTTTAATTTTATGTATAAAAAAACCATATAAAAATCCAGAGATAGCAGTGCAAAGACCAACTTTAAAAATAAGTATGCTTGAAGCTAATAAGTCATAAGACAAAGGAGATATATTATATAAATATAATATATATATTGAAATTATAAAAAGAATTATTGAAAATTCTAAAGTTTTATATATTGCATTTAAAATTTTAGAATTTATATTTTTTACATTATCAATGAGAATTTTAACCATGAAATTACCTCCTACTTATAATACGATGTTAACATAATTAGATGCTTAAATCAATGGTATTTTATGGAAGAAAAGAACCTACTTAAAAAGTAGGTTCTCAGTTTTTTTATGCATTAATGCTATTTAATTTTTTAGCTAAAGCTGATTTTTTCCTAGAAGCGGTATTTTTCTTTATAACACCTTTGGAATAAGCTCCATCTATTTTTTGTGTTGCTTTCTTAAAAAGTTCTTGAGCATTTTCTTTGTTTCCTTCAGCAACTGCAGCTTCAAATTTCTTAACAGCTGTTTTATATTCAGATTTAATCATATTATTTTTTAAAGTTTTCTTTTCGATAACGTCAACTCTTTTGATTGCAGATTTAATGTTTGGCATATTTTGCACCTCCTTAAAGTCAAAATAAAATATTACTCTAAACATTTTAACACGGAAAAACAAAATATGCAAGCAAAAACGAAAAAAAAGTTCGAACAGTGCTTATTATTTATTAAATCCTCTCTATCTTGCGGGATGTAGGACATTTTCTTTTCTATTCAGGTTTGAAAAGAAAAAATGCTACATCCACTAAGAAACTGCTGTATTTAGAAACCTATTCGAACGCAAATTTAAATTTCCATTTGACTACTTAAAAAACCAGCTGCAGATTGAACAACCTTTAGCTCAATATCTCCCATTTTAGTATTTTGTTCTTTTGATAACAATATAACGCTACCAATAACATCACCATCTGAAACAATAGGGTAAATAACTTGTGAATTATAACGCCTATCTTTATTATCATTTTGAGTAATAGGTAATGCAGTTTGATTATTATTGTTGCTTGTATAAACTTCTTTATTTTCGATTATTTTCTCAAGCTCAGGACTTAATGCTTGCTCTAAAAATTCTTTTTTAGAACCACCAGATACGGCAATTACAGAATCTTTATCAGTTATGCAAGCAATATGCCCTGTAGTTTTAGAAAGTGTTTCAGCATATCCTGTAGCAAATTCAGATAATTCTCCTATGGGAGAGTACTTCTTTAAGATTACTTCACCTTCTTTATCTGTAAAAATCTCAAGAGGGTCACCCTCTTTAATTCTAAGAGTTTTCCTTATTTCTTTAGGTATAACAATCCTTCCTAAATCATCTATTCTTCTAACTACTCCAGTTGCTTTCAAAATATTGTACCTCCTTTTACAAAGTAAATTTAAAAATATTATTTGCGTAGCAAAATTTTTTATACATAAATATGACAAAAAATTCAAAAATTACTTGAAAATAGGTATATAAAAAATGTATAATAAACATATTATTAAGGAGGAAAGTTAATGCAAACAATAGATTTAAAAAAAGAATTCTTACAATTTTTCAAAAGTAAAGGTCATAAAATTATACCAAGTGCACCAATAATCCCAGAAAATGATCCAACCTGTTTATTTAATACTGCAGGAATGCAACCATTAGTACCATATTTAAAGGGAGAAACTCATCCTGAAGGAAAAAGATTAGCAGATGTTCAAAAATGTTTTAGAACAAATGATTTAGATTCAATTGGAGATAAAACACATCATACATTTTTTGAAATGTTAGGAAATTGGTCTTTAGGAGATTATTTTAAAGAAGAAGCAATTGATTGGAGTTTTGAATTTTTAACAAAGAAATTAAATATACCACAAGAAAGATTAGCAATAACAGTTTTCAAAGGGAATGATATAGTGCCGGCAGATACCGAGACTGCGGAGCTTTGGATGAAACACGGAATAAAAAAAGAAAGAATTGCATATTTAGGAGAAGAAAATAATTGGTGGCCAAATATGGAATCATTAGGACCTTGTGGACCTGATACAGAAATATTTTATTGGAGAAGTGAAGAAGAAGTTCCAGAAGTGTTTAACCCAGATGATGAAAATTGGGTAGAAATATGGAATAATGTTTTTATGCAATATAATCATGAACAAGATAATACTTTCTCTCAGCTAAAAAATAAAAATGTTGATACAGGACTTGGAGTAGAAAGAGTAACTGCAATATTAGAAGGAAAAACCGATAATTATGAATCATCAGTTTGGAGTGATGTAATTAAGAAGATAGAAGAAATATCTGGTTTATCTTATCAAGATGAAAAAAATAAAAGAAGTATGAGAATTATTGCAGACCATATAAGAGCAATAGTTATGATAAGTGGAGATAATGCAGGAATTAAGCCTTCTAATACAGACCAAGGATATATTTTAAGAAGATTAATTAGAAGAACAATAAGATATGCTAAAAAGTTAAACATTGATATAAATAGCAATTGGGAACAAGACCTAGCAAACCTTATAATAGAAAAGTATTCTGTCTATTATAACGAGTTAGAGAAAAATAAAGAGACAATATTAGAGATATTAAAAAATGAGAAGCTTAAATTTAATAGAACTTTGGAAAAAGGTTTGCGAGAATTTGAAAAGGTTGTAAATTCTTTAGAAGGAAGTATAATTAATAAAGACACTGCTTTTAAATTATATGATACTTATGGTTTCCCAATAGAACTAACAGAAGAGTTAGCAAAAGAGTTAAATTTAAAAGTAGATATTGAAGGATTTAATGAAAAATTTGCTGAACACCAAGAAAAATCAAGAGAAGGCTCAACTGGTAAATTTAAAGGCGGTTTAGCATCTACAGGAGAAATGGAAACAAAATATCATACAGCAACACACCTTTTAAATGCAGCACTAAAAAAAGTTTTAGGACCTCACGTCCATCAAAAGGGAAGCAATATTACGGCAGAAAGAATGAGATTTGACTTTTCACATGATACAAAAATGACAGATGAAGAAAAACAAAAAGTAGAAGAATTAGTAAATGAATATATAAAACAAGCAATTCCAGTAGAAAAATTCGAAATGAAAAAAGAAGAAGCAATAGCTCAAGGTGCAGAAGCAATGTTTATAGAAAAATATGGAGATATAGTTTCAGTATATAAAATTGGAGATGTATCTATGGAGCTTTGTGGAGGACCACATGTTAAAAACACAAGCGAATTAGGAACTTTTAAAATAAAAAAAGAAGAGGCTTCGTCGGCGGGAGTAAGGCGTATTAAGGCCATCTTAGAATAGGAGATTGAAAATGGAAGATTGTATATTTTGTAAAATAATAAACAGGGAAGTGCCAGGAGACATTGTATATGAAGATGACGAAATTATTGCTTTTAGAGACATACATCCATGTGCACCAGTACATATATTAGTAATTCCAAAAAAACACATATCTTCATTAATAGATATTACTGAAGAAGATGAAAAGGTAATTGGAAAAATATATGGCGTAATTAATAAAATTGCACAAAAGGAAGGAATTTTAGATAAAGGCTATAGAGTAATAATAAATTGTGGAGAAGACGGAGGGCAAGTTGTTAAACATATACATTTTCACTTACTAGGTGGCAAAAAAATGGGAGTAAAAGTATGTTAATAATATGACATTTGGCTTTACTATGTGCAAAGTAAAAATAGTATGTTATAATATATTTAATGAAAAGGAGGAATAAATATGTTTAAATCGAAATATAGTAATGTTCTAACAATAATATTAATTGCTCTAATAATATTAATTTTAGTAATAGGGATTATCTTATTTGCAAAATGGTATAAACAAGAAAGAACAGATAAAATGAATGAAAAGGTTATTGGAGAATTTATGGAAAATAATAAGAATGGGCAAAATGATGAAAACGAAGGAAATAATACAACCGATGAAAATGAAATAGGAGAAATTTCTGATATTACAAATATAAATACAGGAACGGATTCTACAAGTAATACTGGTACAACAAAGAAAAAGAAAACTTATTTAAATGGTTTTGTTGTAATAGGATATATTGAAATACCAAAGACAGGTATAAAATATGCTATTCTTGAAACTTCCTCAATAAAAGCACTAGAAGTTGCAGTTGCAGTTGCATATCCAAGCAATCCCAAATTAAATACGCCAGGTAATATTGTTATACAAGGACATAACTATAGAAATGGAAAATTCTTTTCAAATAACAAAAATTTATCAGTTGGAGATAAAATAAAAATTACAGATACTTCAAATAAAACACTAACATATACTATTTACGAAATATTTCAAACAACTTCTGAAAATGCAGAATATATGACAAGAGATACAGGAGATAATATCGAAATTTCATTATCAACTTGTACAGATGACTCAAAAGGAAGATTAGTAATACTTGCAAGAGTTTAAAATCAATATAAAAAACATAAAAGGAGAAAGTAATGGCAGACACATTAATTATAGTGGAATCACCAGCGAAAGCAAATACAATTAAAAAATTTTTAGGTGGCAGTACTAAAGTTGTTGCTTCAATGGGACATATAAGAGATTTACCCAAATCCACATTATCAATAGATACAAAAACATTTGAACCTAAATATATTAATATAAGAGGCAAAGGAGATTTAATAAAACAACTAAAAAAAGAAGCAAAATCAGCTAAAAAAGTTCTTCTTGCAACTGACCCTGATCGAGAAGGGGAAGCAATAGCGTGGCATTTGGCATATATTCTTGGAATCGATGAGAAAGCAGTTTGCAGAATAACTTTTAATGAAATAACAAAAGAAGCAGTAAAAAAAGCGGTAAAATCTCCAAGAACAATAGATATGAATTTAACAAATGCACAACAGGCGAGAAGAGTTTTAGACAGAATTGTTGGTTATAAAATAAGTCCAGTATTATGGAAAAAAGTACAAAGAGGCTTATCTGCAGGAAGAGTGCAATCTGTTGCGGTAAAGCTTGTTGTAGATAGAGAAGAAGAAATAGAAAACTTTATTCCAGAAGAATATTGGAATATATATACTACATTAAAAGACAAGAAAAGTAAAAAAGAATTTGTAGCAAAATTTTATGGAACTAATACAAAGAAAATAGAGTTACATTCACAAGAAGATGTAAATAAAATTTTAGATGATTTGAAAGATGCAGACTATATTGTAAAAGAGATTAAAGAAAGTAAAAAGAAGAAAACTCCAGCACCACCATTTACGACAAGTACACTGCAACAAGAGGCTTCTAGAAAATTAGGGTTTGCAATTAAAAAAACGATGTCTGTTGCACAAGGTTTGTACGAAGGAATAAAAATTCCAGGGAAAGGTACAATAGGTTTAATAACATATATGAGAACAGATTCAACAAGACTTTCAGAAGAAGCAAGACTTTCAATTAAATCTTATATTGAAACAGAATATGGAAAAGAATATTACGAAAATAGATATTATAAAACAAAGGAGAATGCACAAGATGCACACGAGGCAATTAGACCTACATACATAGAATTACAACCAGATAGCATAAAAGAACATTTAACGTCGGATCAATATAAATTATATAAATTAATATATAATAGAGTAATTGCAAGTCAAATGGCACCAGCAATTTTTGATACTACTTCTGTAAAAATAGATGCAAATGATTATGAATTTAGAGCAAATGGTCAAACTCTTTCTTTTAAAGGATTCATGTCAGTTTATGTAGAAACACTAGACATAGAAGAAAAAGAAGAGTTTGAAAAGATACCTAAATTAGTAGAAGGTCAATCTTTGCAAAAAGTAAATGTAGATTCAAAACAAAGCTTTACAGAGCCACCACCTAGATATACAGAAGCAAGTTTAGTAAAAGCTTTAGAAGAAAAGGGAATAGGAAGACCAAGTACTTATTCTCCAACGATTACAACTATTCTTGCAAGAAGATATATAGAAAAATCACAAAAACAACTCGTTCCAACAGATTTAGGAAAAGTAGTAAATAAACTTCTAGTGGAAAATTTTGGAGATGTAATAAATGTAGAATTTACTGCTAATATGGAACAAGAATTTGATGAAATTGCAGAAGGAAAAAAACAGTGGAAAAGTGTAATAAAAGAATTTTATACTCCATTTGAAAAAGTAGTAGAAAAGGTAGATAAAGAGCTAGAACATGTTAAATTAGAATATGAAGTATCAGATGTGCCATGTGACAAATGTGGTAAACTTATGGTAATAAAGTATGGAAAATACGGAAAATTTTTGGCGTGCCCAGGATATCCAGATTGTAAAAATACAAAACCATATATAGAGGTAATTGATGTACCTTGTCCTAAGTGTGGAGGGAAAATTCAAATACGAAAAACTAAAAAGAAAAGGAATTATTACATTTGCGAAAACAATCCAGATAAATGCGATTTTATTGCTTGGAATAAACCTAAAAAATCTTAAATAAAGTAATATTTATAAAACACCTAAATATAATTAGATATAAATTATATTTAGGTGTTTATATGGACGTATTGTATATTAAGGAAAAAGATGAAAATCTTACATTAAAACAAAAGATAACTTTTAATAAAATAGAGCAAAATATTATAGATAATAAAGAAGTAATATGTATACCTATAAATGATAAAACAAGAATTAAAAAGAATAACCGAGTTTCTAAAAAACTTAATAAGCTTTTGTATAAAAAATGTGCAAAAAATGTAGTATTATCAAATGCTTTATTGAAAAATGAAATAATAAAAAACAGTTTATATGCAGAAAATATCAATATTTTAGATGGAAGAAAACTATTTAATCTGCTAGCAAAACAAGCGGTAGAAAAGGTTTGCAAATTAGCAAATAAACAAATAGAAGAAATAGAAATATCCATTTTAGTAAATGACTATGATGAAACGAATATGAAAAATATAATTAGTATAGCTAAGGATGTGAAACGATTAAATATTGTAACTAATCATGTAGAAAAGTTTAACAACTTGCAAGACTATTTATATGATGAATTAGGAATTTTAATTAAGATATCAAATAACAAGAAAAAAGATTTATTAAACTCCAAAATCATATTGAATATGGACTTTCCAGAAGAAATATTAAATAAGTTCCGCTTGCCACAAAAATCAGTAATTATCAATTTAAGCAACGAAATAAATATCAAAACAAAACAATTTAATGGAATAAATATAAATTACTATAATATATATATGAAGGATAAATACAAGTTACAAGGATTTAACGATGTACTCATATATGAAGCTTTAATATATGATTTAAAAAAAGATGATGCATCGGAGAAAATCTTAAAAGACAAGATACGGTATAGAATATTTTATAGGAAATAAAGGGAAAATTGACAATAAAGAATTTATTCAAAATATTGATTGAAAGTACTACATCCAACAAGATTAAGCGGATTTAAAGGTAATACCATTAACTAATAATAACAAATTGTTACAGTTCAGACTAATTAATATATAACCCACTCCATCTTGCTGTCGGTTGGACATTTTCTTTTCTTAGGCTAAAGCACGAAAAGAAAAGTGCAACCGACACGTGGAGCTACTAATTTGAAAATTTGGGTCTAAACATTAACAACAAATTAAAAAAAATGATGTTTAAAGATTGACAAACAGTAAAGATTATTGTAATATAATAAAATTAAACTAAATATAAAAGGAGAAATGCAAAATGGAAGATAAAGAAATATTATTGACACAAGAAGGATATGACAATTTAGAGAAAGAACTAGAATATTTGAAAACAGAAAAGAGAACAGAAATTTCTGAAAGAATAAAAATAGCTTTAGGATTTGGAGACTTATCAGAAAATTCAGAATATGATGAAGCAAAAAATGCACAAGCTGCAAATGAAATGAAAATAGCAGAATTAGAAAATAAAATAAGATATGCTAAGATTATTGACGAATCAGAAATAGATACTAAGACAGTACAAGTAGGAAATATTGTAACTGTTTTAGATATGGAATATGATGAAAAATGTGAATACACAATAGTTGGTTCTACAGAGGTAAACCTAGCAGAAAATAAGATTTCAAACGAATCCCCAATTGGTGCAGCTTTAATGGGAGCCAAAAAAAACCAAATAGTTGAAGCTCAAACCCCAGGTGGAGTAATAAAGTTTAAAGTACTTGACATAAAAAAATAGATAAATTTTCCATTTTATGTAGACAAACCCAACTAAAAGTAGTATAATAGTACTGTCTAATGAAAAATAATAAGTCACGATAGAAAAAAGGAGGAAATAAAGTGATTACAAATTATTTAGAAAACAACTATCTAGTTTTAGTTGGTAAAATTACAAGTGATAAAAAATTTAGTCATGAGATATATGGTGAAAGTTTTTATGTTTTTAATTTGGAGGTACCACGTTTAAGTCAAACATCAGACATAATTCCAATTACAATATCAGAAAGATTGTTAGTAAATTTTGATTTAACTATTGGAAAAGAAGTAGAAATAGAAGGACAATTCAGATCATATAATGCATATGAAAATGAAAGAAGCAGACTAGTCCTTACAGTATTTGCAAAAGAAATAAGAGAAAAAGAAGCAGAAGTAGAGCAAGAGATAACAGAAGGCGAAGAAGGAACTACAAAACCAATCAAAGTATCTAATGAAGTAGTGCTTATAGGATACATTTGTAAAAAGCCAATATATAGAAAAACACCATTTGGAAGAGAAATTTCAGATATATTGCTTGCAATAAACAGAGCTTATAATAAATCAGATTACATACCTTGTATTGCTTGGGGAAGAAATGCAAGATTTTGTGAAAATATGCCTGTAGGTACTGAGGTAAAAGTAGTGGGAAGAGTTCAATCAAGAATGTATGAGAAAAAACACGAAGATGGCTCAGTAGAACAAAAAGTGGCATATGAAGTATGGCATATGAAGTATCAATTGGAAGCTTAGAAATAATAGAAAAAAATGATACTCCTGCAGAAAACCAAGAAAAAGAAGCAATGTAAAAATATAAGAAAGGTAGCCCAACCTTGTTACATACGGAAAAACCTTATATTGGGTCAAGATAATATGCGATTTTTCCTATACAATAAAAAAGGTCTATGAAAATAGACCTTTTGTTAATGTTAAGACCCTAATTTTCAAATTAGTAGCTCCACGTGTCGGTTGGACATTTTCTTTTCGTGCTTTAGCTTAAGAAAAGAAAATGTCCAACCGACAGCAAGATGGAGCGGTAAGAAAAGAAAATGTCCAACCGACAGCAAGATGGAGCGGATTATATAGTGATTGGTCTGAACATTAACGACCTTTTTTGCGATTTAACAAAAGTCACAATATTTGTAATAAGTATTGCAAAATCTAAAAAATTCATATATAATGTACAAGAAAAATAATGTTACAAAAATATTATTTAAATATTACAATTGTGTTAACCCTATTGACTTATGAGAAATTTACAATAAAATATATATATCAAAGAGGTTTTTTTAAAGATGAGGGTAATTAGTGGAGTAGCTAGAGGAACAAAACTCATATCACAAGAAGGTTTAGATACAAGACCAACTTTAGATAGAGTAAAAGAAGCATTATTTAGTATTATACAGTTTGATTTAGAAGGGAAAAGTGTTTTAGATTTGTTTGCTGGAAGTGGTGCACTAGGAATAGAGGCACTAAGCAGAGGGGCTAAAAAAGCAGTATTTTGCGATAAAGATATAAAAGCAATAAAAGCAATTACAAAAAATGTGCAAAACACAAAATTTGAAAATCAAAGTGTTATATTAAGAAAAGATTATAATCTAGCATTAAAACAATTATGTGATAAAAAAAACAAATTTGATTTTATATTTTTAGATCCACCATATAAAACAGATTTTGCTGTAAAAGCAATAGACATTGTAATAAAATATGATTTATTAACCAAAGATGGTATTATAGTTTTAGAAACAAATGATATTAACAAAAAAAATGATATTTTATTGATTGATGGAATAGAAATTTATGACGAAAGAAAATATGGAAATGTAATTCTCATATTTATTCGAAAGGAGTAGAACATGGAAATTTTTACGCTATTAGAAACATTAGAGGATATAATGGAGAGGAGTAAAACAGTACCTTTTACAGAGAAAACAATTGTAGAAAAAGATGAAGTGTTAGAAATAATTAAAGAAATAAGATTAAAGCTTCCTGATGAATTGAAACAAGCAAAATGGGTAAAAGAAGAGCGTGAACGTATATTACAAGAATCACAAAAAGAAGCTGATGATATAGTTAAAGAAGCTGAAAATAGAATTATAGCTATGATAGATGAACATGAGATTACAAGAAAAGCTTATGAACAGAAAGCAGAAATAATCGAAACAGCAAACGAGATGTCTAGAGAAATTTCTAAAGGAACAAAAGACTATGCAGATAGCATATTAGCTAATTTAGAGTCAGCGATTAATGGTATAATGGTGTCTTTAAATGATACAATATCAACAATAGAAAACAATAGAAAAGAACTAAAATAAATATCTGAAAGTCAGGAATTGTCAATAAAATTGGAGTTTCTGACTTATTTTTTAATAATAAGGAGCAAATATGGCAAATAAAAAAAGAAAAAAAACAAAAAAGAAAGATGTAGGAATAGACTTACAAGTAGTGATATTAATAGTAATTAGCATTTTATTAGGATTAATAATATATGTTCAATCTGGATATCTGGGTGAAACCTTAAGCCCTGTAATAGGAGGACTTTTTGGATGGATAAAATATTTTATTCCAATAGGTGCTTTTTCTGTTGCAGTATCTATTGCATGTGAAGAAGATAAACAATCTATTATTAGAAAAATGCTTCAATATGGAGTAATGCTAATATGTATTTCTGCAATAATAACAGTAATAACTTCACACATTGATTATACGAAAGATGTTGAAGAAATAGTTACAGAAGCTTATCAATTAGGAAATAACAATATCGGAGGAGGAGCTTTTGGTGCTTTACTTGCTGTAGCACTTATAAAGCTAACAGGAAAAATAGGAGCAATAATAATTGCAATAGGAATTACTGTAATTACTGCAATATTCCTTTATGGAATTAAACCAGCCGAAAAATTAAAAGAAATAGTAGAGCAAAGAAAACACAAAGAAAAGAAGAAAAAGCAAATATTATTGCTGGAATAAAAAAGGATAAAATTGAAAATATAATTATTAAAGAAGAAAAAGACAGTAAAGAAAAAAATTTAAAAGATACAGATGAACAGATGAATATTAATATTGTTAATGAAAATTCATTATTCAGAAAACAAGAGGAAGAAAAAAAGGATACATCTAAAGAGGTTTTGACTTTAGAACATACTATAACTGTTGAAGATAAAGACTATGAATTTCCACCAATAGAGTTTTTAAATGCTTCAAAAACTAATGTAAAAAACACTAAAAAGGCGTTGACAGAAACAGCTTCAAAATTGCAAAAAACTCTGCATAGCTTTGGAGTAAGTGCAAAAGTGGAAAATGTATCAGTAGGGCCAACAATTACAAGATATGAATTAAAACCAGCAGAAGGTGTACGAGTAAGTAAAATAGCAAAATTAGCTGATGATATTGCTTTAAATTTAGCAGCAGAATCAATAAGAATAGAAGCTCCAATTCCAGGGAAACAAGCTGTAGGAATTGAAATACCAAATAAAGAAAAAGAAATGGTAGTTTTAAGAGATATTATAGATAGCAAAGAGTTTAAAACAGCAAAATCAAAATTAAGTTTTGCAGTAGGAAAAGATGCAGCAGGAGATGTTATAGTATCAGATATTGCAAAAATGCCACATGTGCTTATTGCAGGAAGTACTGGCTCTGGTAAGAGTGTTTGTATAAATACATTGATTACAAGTATAATTTATAAAGCAAAACCAAGTGAAGTAAAATTAGTTATGGTAGACCCTAAAGTAGTTGAACTTTCAGTTTATAACGGAATACCACATTTGCTTATACCAGTTGTTACAGATCCTAAAAAGGCTGCAGGAGCACTTTCTTGGGCTGTACAAGAAATGGTAAATAGATACCATTTATTTGCAGAAAAAAATGTAAGAGATATAGAAGGATATAATCAAGCATTAGAAAAAGAAGGAATAGAAGAAAAACTTCCTCAAATAGTAATTATCATTGATGAGCTTGCAGACTTAATGATGGTAGCAGCAAAAGATGTAGAAGATGCAATTTGCCGTTTAGCACAAATGGCAAGAGCAGCTGGAATGCACTTAGTTATAGCAACTCAAAGACCTTCAGTAGATGTAATTACAGGTATTATTAAAGCAAATATAGCAAGCAGAATTTCGTTTGCGGTTACTTCACAAGTAGACTCTAGAACAATAATTGATTCAGCAGGTGCAGAAAAATTATTAGGGAAAGGTGATATGCTATTCTTCCCTTCAGGAGTTTTAAAACCACAAAGAATTCAAGGGGCATTTATATCAGATGCTGAAGTAGAAAAAATAGTAAGTTTCCTAAAAGAAAATGGTGGAGCAACATATAATGAAGACATTTTAGAAAAAATTGAAAAAGCAAATTCTACTGATAAAGAACTTGATGAAGAAGCAGAAGATGAAATAGATCCACTACTTATGGAGGCAATTGATGTTGTAGTTGATATGGGACAAGCTTCTACTTCATTTATTCAAAGAAGATTTAAAGTAGGATATGCAAGAGCAGGTAGAATAATAGATCAAATGGAACAAAGAGGAATAATCTCAGGGTATGAAGGAAGTAAGCCAAGACAAGTATTAATGCCAAAGGAAAGATGGGAAGAACTTAAAATGGCTAAGCCACAAGCAACAGAAGATAATCAATAAAAGAGGTGTAATTTTGGAGAAAGGAAATATTATTGCAAAACTAAATATTAAAGATTATAGCAAATTACTAGAAGAAATATTAGCTAATAAACCTTTCTCAGAAAATGCTAAAAACATTTTGCTAGAAATATTATATAAGATAGAAGCAGGGTATAACGATTATAAAACAGTAAAAGTTAATGTTTTGCCTAAGAAAGATATAATAGAAGAAATAATAGACCTAATTAGCAAGTGCAATAAAATAGAAATTGTAAAACCAAAAGTAGCAGATGAAGACTTAAAAAAATGCAAAATAAGTAAAGAATTAAAAGGAATAATAGCATATCCTAATGAAACATCAATCGTATATTCTTTATTTATGATAAGTGATAACAAGTATATAGTCCCAGAAGAATATGAAATAATAAGTCCTGCTGTATCAGAAGTTTTAAATATGGGCAGAGCAATTAATATGTCTGAAATTGTAAGAGATTTTGATGGTTGGTCTTGGAATATTAACCAAGAAAATATTGAAGATATCTTTAAAAATTTTTTATATCAAAGCTTAAATTTAGTAGTCAATTTAGAAGAAATTACAACCAATGATGCTATTTTAGAAATTATTACAAAAATGAAAGAGTTTTCAAATAAACAAAATATAAATAGGTTTTTAAACAGATTATATCAATTAGCTGTAATAGAAAAGGTATTAAATGACACTTCAGAAAAGCAAAGATTAATAAATATTAAAACAGAGCAAGAAAAAAGTTTAGAAATACTTTTAGATAAACCTAAATTTTTGGAAGATTTAAAATCAAAAAAAATTACAATAGAAAAAGAATTAGCAAATATAGAATTGATTTTTAGTGATGATATGCTACTTAAAAAAGAATATATAGAACAAAATAAAGTCTTACCAAAGGAAAAGAGAGTCTTTAGTTTAAGCGATTTTAGTGAGTTACAAGAACAAAGAAAAGAATTTTTACAAGAGAAGTTAGAAAAAAATAATAAAAGACTTGAACCCCAAAATTATTTAAAGGAAAAAACGGCTTTAGAAAACAATATAAGATTTTTAAATGATATTAATTTAGAAGATGCTACTCAAAACAAAGAAAAGATTACAAATAGATTTATAGAAACTACTTTAAAAATGTTTGAGGATAAGATAAAAATAGCTGAAACAAAAAAGAATATTACTGATATTATATATAAAATTAGATATTATAAAAATATACTAATCAAGAAGGACACAAAAATAAAAGATATTAAAGAAGTATCAAAAACAATATCAGAAGTAGAAAAAGAAGCAATTACAGTTGCGTGTAATTTAAAGACAATAAATATAATTAGCCAAGATATTTTAGATAATTATAGAATAATATCTGAAATATTAGATATAGGAATAATAAATTTAGAAAGCATTTGGCTAAAACCTGTAAAGAAAGATAAGTCAATATGTTTTGAAATTTATGAAGACAAAAGCTTAGAAAAGACTATCTGTTTTGAAAATATAGTAGATTTAAATGTAAAACCAAACAGGAAAATAAAATTATTTATATAGGAGGAAAAGATGAATATTACATTTTTAGGAGCTGCAAAAACGGTGACAGGATCAAATTTTTTATTAGAAGGAGCTGGAAGAAAAATATTAATAGATTGTGGACTAAACCAAGGGAAGGCACAAGAAGAAAGAGAAAATTATGAGGATTTTGCTTATAATGTTCAAGATATAGATTTTGTATTATTAACACATGCTCATATTGACCATTCAGGAAGAATTCCAAAGTTATATGTAGAAGGATATAGAAATCCAGTAATAGCAACAAAAGCTACATGTGATTTATGTTCAATAATGCTTCCAGATAGTGGACATATTCAAGAAATGGAAGTAGAATGGCAAAATAGAAAAAGAGAAAGAAAAGGTTTGCCACCAAGACCTCCAATTTATACTGCACAAGATGCGATAAAATGTTTAGAAATATTTCAGCCAGTTAATTATGATGAAATAGTTGAGTTAGACAAAAATATATCAGTAAGATTTAATGATGCAGGACATATGTTAGGGTCCGCAATAATAGAAATATGGATAACAGAAAATGGTGAAACTAAAAAGATTGTTTTTACAGGTGATTTAGGGAATAATGACATTCCATTATTAGATTCTCCAACAATGATTGAAAATGCAGATATACTTGTTATGGAATCAACTTATGGAGGAAGATTGCATCTAAGAAATGATGAAAAAGCAGAAAGATTTTTAGATATTGTATCAGAAACTTTAGATAAAGGTGGAAATGTAATAATACCATCATTTGCAGTAGGAAGAACTCAAGAAATTTTATATGAATTAAATAAGTTAAAAGAAAGAAAACATGATGAGGAATTTTTAAGAAAATATGAAACTTTAATGAAAGTACCAGTATTTGTAGATAGTCCTCTTGCAATATCTGCAACAGAGATATTTAAACAGAATGTTAACTTATTCGAAGAAGATGTAAGAAAAGAAATAGAAAGTGGAGATAATCCACTAGAATTCCCAGGTCTACAATTCACAAGAACAGCAGAAGAATCAAAAGCATTAAATGAAATGACTATTCCTGCAATTATTATATCAGCAAGTGGAATGTGCGAAGTAGGAAGAATTAAACACCATTTAAAACACAATTTATGGAATCCAAATAATACTATACTTTTTGTAGGATACCAGGCACCAGGGACTTTGGGAGATAAAATAGTAAGAGGAGAAAAAAAAGTAAAGATCTTTGGCGAAGAGGTTGCAGTAAATGCTAGAATAGAGTACATAGAAGGGTATTCAGGTCATGCTGACCAAGAATGGTTATTAAATTTTGTATACTCATTTATAACAAAACCAAAAAATATTTTCTTAGTTCATGGAGAACCAGAAGGACAAAAAATATTAAAATCAAAGATAGAAGAAAGTGTTAAAATACCAGTAATTATTCCTGGTTATGGAGAACAATACTCATTAGATAATGTCATCACTCTAATTGGTGAATTAGATGAAACTAAGAAATATAAATACTTGAAATTAGAGGTAATGGATAGACTTGCAACGTTAAAAGAAGAACTAGAAGAAATGGCAGAAATAATAAAAGATGATATATATACAAGTGACAAACAAGATGAAGAAATACTAGAAATAAACAATAAAATAAAAGAACTTGAGCAACAAATTGTTAAAGTTATAGAGGAATAGGAGATACAAATGGAAAAATATTTTAATGATGCAGTAATTGGAAATAATAATATAACAGCAAGTTTTACAAAACGAGGAGAATTAATAAGACTGTTTTATCCAACTACAGATTATAAACAATTTATAGATTTCTTTCATACTGGAGTAAAAGTAAATGACTCTGGAATGATATATCTTCATAATGATGTAAATAATATTTATAATCAAAAGTTTATAAATAAAACAAACATTTTAAAAACAGAAATAGTAAATACATATTTTAATTTAAAAATAACACAAACAGATTTTGTATGTATAAATGAAAATATTTTAGTAAAAAGATACAAATTTGTAAATGAAAATATAATAGATTTAGATATAAATTTCTTAATCCATTCAAAACTTATATCAACAGACAATAATCCAGTTAGTGGGTTGTGCAAAAATAATGCATTATTGCAATATATGCATGATTATTCACTATGCGTATTTTCTAAGAATAAGATTAAAAGTTCACAAATAAATAACTCTATGGCAAATATAAATGAAGGTCAAGTTTGGGACAAAGATTATGTTGGAATGTCCAGTGATTCTAGCATAAGCTATGATTTAGGAATATTAAGACCAAACGAAGAAAAGGAATTTGAATTATATCTATATATTGATGACAATAAAACAGGATTAGATGGAATAGAAAAAACAATTAACAGAATAACAAAAATAGATTTTAAAACAGAGTATGAGCAAACTTTAAAGTATTGGAAAAAATATTTTAAAATTCATGATGGATTAGCATTAAATTTAGAGGATAATCCAAGGAATAATAAGATTAGAGAAATTTATGAAAGAACAATACTTTTATACCCATTACTTCAAAACTCACAAACAGGTGGAATGTCTGCAGCAGTAGAGGTAGATGAAAAGTTAACTAAATGTGGAAGATATACATATTGTTGGCCTCGTGATGCTGTATTTATTACAGATGCAATGGATATCTTAAACATGACTAAAGAAACTGAAAGATTTTACAAACATTTTTGTAAAAATACACAAAGTAAAAATGGAATGTGGGAACAAAGATTTTTTACTGATGGAAGATTAGCTCCATGTTGGGGATATCAAATAGATGAAACAGCTTCAGTAGTATATGGTGTATATAAACATTATTTAAGAATGAAAGATAAAAAGTTCTTAAGAGAAAATTTAAAAATGTGCGAAAAAGCAATAAGTTATTTACAAAAATATATGGAAAAAGTAATAAAAAAAGAAGAAATGCAGCCATCTTATGATTTGTGGGAAATGCATGAAGGAGTGCATTTATACTCATTAGCAAGCATTTTTAAAGCTTATGATTCTATGATAAACATTTATGAAGAATTGAAAGAAGACTTTACGAAAAATAGAATAAAACAAGAAAATGTAAATAAAGATAAAGAAACATTAAAAGAAAAGAAAGTTCAGATTAGAGAATTTATATTACAAAATTTCTATGATGAGCAAAGAAAGACCTTTAAAAGGAACTTAGAAGATGACTTAATTGATATAAGCATAATAGGTTTAGTTGTGCCATTTGAAATGTTTTCTGCAAAAGAAAAGAAAATCTTAAATACTGTAGAAAATATAAATCTAAACTTAAGAACATATACAGGTGGATATAAAAGATTCGACAAAGACCATTATATGGGCGGAAAACCATGGGTAATAGCAACATTGTGGATGGCAGAATACTATTTAGAAACAGGAGAAAATAGAAAAGCGAAAGAATGCTTTGACTTTGTTCTAAAAACTAGTGGAATGAATGGTTATTTATCAGAACAAGTAGATAATGCTTCATTATCACCATCTTGGATAATAGGGCTTGGTTGGTCACACGCAATGTTTATTATAGTATTAGAAAAATTATTAGAAAAAGGGTTGCTTGCATAAAACAAAACCTTGTAATGTTGATTCTTATGTGATAAAATGTATAAAAATTAAAAGGAAGAATATATTTGAAAACAAACATTAAAAATTATAATTTAGATGAATTGCAAGAGATTGTACAGGAATTAGGAGAAAAGAAATATAGAGCAGAGCAAATATTTAATTGGTTATATAAAGAAAATGTACAAAGCTTTGATGAGATGACAAACTTACCAAATTCATTTAGAGAAAAATTAAAAGAAAAATTTGAATTACACATATTTAAAATAATAGTAAAACAAACTTCAAAAGATGGCACAAAAAAATACCTATTTGATGTATTAGACGGAAATGCTATAGAGTCCGTACTTATGGAATACAAATATGGGAAAACTATATGTGTGTCATCACAAATCGGTTGCAAAATGGGTTGCAAATTCTGTGCATCAACAGGAATTAAATTTGTAAGAAGCCTAGAGACAGGAGAAATTATTGAACAATTACAGGCAATAGAAAGAGACGAAAACATAAAAATTTCAAATCTTGTCTTTATGGGAATAGGAGAACCATTAGACAATTTCGATAATGTTATGAAGGCAATTAAAATATTAAATAATCCAAAAGGAATAAATATGGGTGCAAGACACATTAGTATATCAACAAGTGGATTAGTGCCAAATATTTATAGATTAGCAGATGAAAAATTACAATGCACATTATCAATATCGCTTCATGCTGCAACAGATGAAAAAAGAAGCCAGATGATGCCTGTAAATGATGCATATAACATAGAAGAATTAATGAAGGCTTGTAGGTATTATATAGAAAAAACAAATAAAAGAATATCTTTTGAATATGCTTTAGCAAAAGACAATAACGACAATTTAGAAGATGCAAAACAATTGATAAAACTACTTAAAGGTATGTTATGTCATGTAAATTTAATACCAATAAATAAGATAGATAATGGTAAATTTACTAAAAGTACAAATGAAAATATAATTAAGTTTAGAGATTATTTAAACGAACATGGAATTGTTGCGACAATTAGAAGAGAACTGGGTTCTGATATTGATGCAGCATGTGGTCAGCTTAGAAAAAAAGAGGTGAATAAATGAGAAACTTTACAAAAACAGATATTGGTAAATTAAGAGATATCAATCAAGACTATTATTTCGTATCTGATGAATTAGGTTTGTATATATTAGCAGATCGGAATGGGAGGTTATACTGGTGGAGAAGTTGCAAGTAAACTTGCAACAGAAGCGGCAGCAAAATATATAAAAAATAATATAGAAAAAACAGATCACACTAACCCAGAAGATATGAAAAAATTAATCAGAGATGCAATAGAATATGCAAATATGTTAGTATATGACAAGGCAAAATCAGAAGAAGCATTAGATAAAATGGGAACCACATTAGAAATATGTTTAGTATATGAAAACAAAGCATATATTGGTCATATTGGAGATAGCAGAATTTATAGAATACGAAAAGATATAATTAGAAAAATTACAACAGATCATAGTTATGTACAAAAATTAGTAAAAGATGGAACTATAACAAAAGAAGAAGCAGAAGAACATCCTAAAAAGAATATGTTAATGAAGGCATTAGGTTGTGAAGCTTATGCTGAGCCAGATGTTATGGTAAAGGGATTCTTAAAAGAAGATACATTTCTTATTTGTTCAGATGGACTTACAAATATGGTTTCAGAAGAGGAAATTAAACAAATTGTACAAAAAGATATTAGAGTAGCGCCAGCTGAGTTAGTAAAAAAAGCTAATGATAATGGTGGATATGATAATATTACTCTAATAATAATTAAAAAATTTTAGAATATGGAGGCAATAATATGGGGTTAGAAGGTAAAATATTAGGTGGAAGATATGAAATTATTGAAAAAATAGGGAATGGCGGAATGGCAACAGTTTACAAGGCAAAATGTTTAGTGCTAAAAAGATATGTTGCAGTAAAAGTATTAAGAGAAGAATTTACAACAGATAATGAATTCGTTAGAAGATTCAATGTAGAAGCACAATCTGTTGCAAGTCTAACACATCCTAATATTGTTTCAGTGTATGATGTAGGACACGATGGAGATTTATATTATATAGTAATGGAATTAGTAAAAGGAAAAACTTTGAAAGACATTATAGTAGAAGATAAAGTTTTAGGTTGGAAATGGTCAGTAAAAATAGCAATTCAAATAGCATCTGCACTAGAAGTAGCACATAAAAACAATATTGTTCATAGAGATATAAAACCACATAATATAATAATTACAGAAGATGGGGTTGCAAAAGTAACTGATTTCGGAATTGCAAAAGCGGTTTCGAACTCAACAATTACAGCATTTGGAGCAACAATTGGATCAGTACATTATTTCTCACCAGAACATGCAAAAGGTGGCATAACAGATGCTAAGTCAGATTTATATTCATTAGGTGTTGTATTATATGAAATGGTAACAGGAAAAGTTCCATTTGATGCAGATACACCTGTTTCAGTTGCACTAATGCACATGCAACAAGAACCACTACCACCATCTGATATTAATCCTAATGTACCACAAAGTGTTAGCCAAATAATTATGAAAGCAATGCAAAAAGATCCTGCTTTAAGATATAACTCTGCAACAGAGATGAAAGCAAGCTTAGAAGCGGTTTTAAAAAATCCAGATGCAGGAGTTGCTTCAGTAGGAACTGATAAATTTGCAACACAAAGAGTAGAATTAAATTCTTTAAAAAATAAAAAAGAAGAAATGAAAGAAGAAAAATCAGACAAAAAGGAATCTAAACTAAAGAAATTCTTTAATGAACACAAAGCTGCTAAAGTAATTGCTATAATACTTTTATTGATTTTAGCTTTTGTTGCTTCAATGGTTATTACTTTTGCGGTACTAAATTCTAAGAAGGCTAAAAATGTTCAAATACCAAACTTTACTAATATGACATTAGAAGAGGCAAAGTTAGAAGCAGAAAAATATAAATTAACAGTAGAGGTTGAAGAGGAAAAATTTGATGTTGAAATAGAAGAAGGTAAGATAATATCACAAAAACCACCATATCAGCAAAACTATACAGTAAAAGAAGGTTCAACTGTTAAATTAGTAATTAGTAAAGGTCAAGAAATTGTAACTATGACTAAAGTAGTTGGCAAAACAAAAGATGAAGCAATGAAAGAATTAAAAGATTTAGGACTAGAAGTAGAGATTGAAGAAGATTATCATGACGAAATAGAAAAAGGATATGTTGTAGAACAAGATATCCAAGAAAATGAAGAAATTTTAGCAGGAAGCACAGTTAAAATAAAAGTTAGCTTAGGAATAGAACAAGTTGAAGTTCCAGATTTATCAGGTAAAACCGAAGAAGAAGCAAAATCAATAATTGCTTCATCAAAATTAAAATGGAAAAGTACGAGTAAAATAAATGATTCAAGCAAGCCAAATGGAGTTGTTGTAGCACAAACAATATCACCTAAAAGTATGGTAGACAAAAATACAGAAATATCTATAACTATAAATGAATTTACAGAAATAAAATCAGCAACAATTCATGTAAATGTAAAATCAATTAGAAAATATGTACCTCAATATGAAACAGATGAGGAAGGAAATCAAAAACCTATAAATCCACCAGAAAAAGTGACATTAAAGATAACAGTAGGAAATGATACAGTATATGAAAAATCAGTTAGTGAAGACAATACAGATATTACAAAAGAAATAACAGGTTTTGGAACTGTTGAAGTAAAAGTATATATTAATGGAATTATGGAAAGACAAAACTTACAAATGAACCTATACACAACAAATTCTTGGACAGCAGAATAAAAATGATAGTGTGCAATAATCTATAAAAAATGTAGGGGGCGGATGATTCTGTTCGCCCGCAAACATAAAAGGAGAAAAAAATGGTAAAAATATCAACCTCAATATTATCGGTAGAACCAGAAGATGCAACAAGAAAATTTTATGACTTAGAAGTAGCAAAAACAGACTATTTTCATATTGATGTAATGGATGGAAAATTCGTAGAAGCAAATACAGAAGAAAAAATGTATGAATATACAAATACTATAAAGCAAATTTCCAATTTGCCACTAGATGTACACTTTATGGTAGAAGACGTAAAGAAAAACATAGATAAATATTTAAGTTTTGAACCAGATATTATAACATTTCACTATGAAGCCTTAAAAAATAAAGAAGAAATATATGATGTAATTAAATATCTAAAAGCAAATAATGTAAAAGTAGGAATATCTATAAAGCCAGCAACACCGGTAGAAGAAATATTAGAATTTATGAAGCATATTTATTTATGCTTAATTATGACAGTAGAACCAGGGAAAGGCGGGCAAAAGTTAATTCCAGAAACAATAGAGAAGGTTAAAAAATTAAAAGAATATTTAGACAGAGAAGCACTAGAGACTTTTATAGAAGTAGATGGTGGAATAAAAGTAGATAATGCTGGAATATTAAAAAATGCAGGAGCAGACATTATAGTTTCCGGAAGTGCAATAATATCGGCAGGAGATATGCAAGATGTGATAGAAAAAATGAAAAAAGGAGTGTAATAAAAAATGAATTTACCGAATAAATTAACAATATTTAGAATAATACTTGTACCAATAATGGTTATAATTACATTTTTTAACATACAAGGAGAATTTTTTGGAATCCCATATACATATTGGATTTTAAACCTTATATTTATAATAGCATCAATAACAGACCATTTAGATGGAAAAATAGCAAGAAAGAGAAATATTATAACAACATTTGGGAAATTTGCAGATCCACTTGCAGATAAAATCTTGGTATTAGCAACAATGCTAATACTTGTAGAAATGGGCAAACTACCAGCATGGATTCCAATTATAGTATTAACAAGAGAATTCATAGTATCAGGATATAGATTAATAGCAGTACAAAAACAAGGTCAAGTTATTGCAGCAAACATTTGGGGAAAACTAAAAACAGTAACACAAATGATAGCAATAATATTAATGTTTTTAGATATAAATGCTTATGGGGACTTTTTCACAAAAAAACTAACAGGCTACAACTTAGTAATAAACATACTATCAACAACAGTAATGACAATATCAGTAATAGCAACAATCTTTTCAGGATACGAATACCTAAAAGGATCAAAAGAACTATTTAAAGACTAAAAGACAAAAAATTAACAAAACTATTGACACCACTTGTATAATAATGACATAAATTAATAAGCGGAGGCATAAAGGTAGAAATGACAAATATAAAGTTAGCAGATACAACAAAAAGTGAAATGACAGATGAAGAATTAGTTAGCTTCGCAAAGAATGGCGATAAAGATGTTTTAGAATACATACTTTCAAAATACAAAGAAATTGTAGACATTAAAGTAAATAAGTATTTTATTATTGGTGCAGAAAGAGAAGATATTGTTCAAGAAGGGATGATTGGTTTATATAAAGCAATTAAAAGTTTTAATATAGACAAAGACAGCTCTTTTAAGTCGTTTGCTAATTTATGCGTAGAAAGACAATTAATTACTGCTATTAAAACTTCTAATAGACAAAAACATATGCCACTTAACAATTCGATATCATTAAATATAAATGCTTATGATGATGATGATACCGAAATGATGGAATTATTTAATTCAAAAACAGCAGAAGATCCATTAGATACAATTACAAAAAAAGAATATTATAAAATAATAGGAACAAAAATAGATGAGAATTTAAGTGCATTCGAAAAACAGGTACTAAACAGATTTGCAAAAGGGGAAAGTTATGTTCAGATAGCTAAACAGCTAGATGCACCAATAAAATCAGTAGATAATGCAATACAAAGAATAAGAAAAAAAGCAAACAAAAGTATAATAACAGATTAGTAGAATAAAATTAATGATAAAAATAATGGGGTATAAGACTTGTTAAAGCTTTATCCCCAATTTTAATTTATATGGAGGAATTATGAAAATATTATTAATAGGTGATATTGTTGGAAATGCAGGAGTTAAAAAGGTAAAACAAGGAATAGAGGAAATTAAGAAAAAGCAAAATATAGATTTTATTATTGCAAACGGAGAAAATGCAGCAGATGGTATGGGAATAACTGCTAAGATTTTTAACGATTTAATGTCTTTTGGTGTAAATGTAGTAACAATGGGAAATCATACTTGGGGGAAAAAGGATATTTTCTCAATTATCAAAGAGGAAAATTTAATAGTTCCAGCTAATTTTTCAAGAACAGCACCTGGAAAAGGATATAACATATATAATTGTAATGATAAAAAAATTGCAGTTATCAATTTGATTGGTCGAGTAGATGTTGGAATACTTTCAGATAATCCTTTTGTTACAGCAGAAAAAATATTACAAAAAGTTAAAGAAGAAGCAGATATAATAATTGTAGATTTTCACGCAGAAGCTACAGCAGAGAAAATTGCAATGGGATATTTCTTAGATGGCAAAGTTTCAGTTGTTTTTGGAACACATACACATGTACAAACAGCAGACGAAAAGATATTGGAAAATGGTACAGCCTATATTACAGACATTGGAATGACAGGACCTAAAAAATCAGTAATTGGAATGGATGTAGATACTTCTGTAAAAAGATTTTATACAACACTTCCAGAAAGATATAAAGTAAGTTCAGATTCTAATCAGATTATGAATAGCGTACTTTTATCGATAAATGATGAAACTTGTCGAGTAGAGAAGATTGAACGAATAAATTTGTAGAAAATAGAAAAATGTTGCGATGAAAACTTCCGCTTTTTACTAAAAACCAATAGACACTCTTAAAAAATTATAATATAAATAGTAGTGTAACAAATGAAACAAAAAAAGGGTTACAAAAATAATTTTTAAGGAGGCAAATATGGAAGTTTTAAAAATTTCATCAAAATCAAATCCAAATTCAGTAGCGGGGGCTATAGCAGGATTAGTAAAGGAGAATAACAAAGCAGAAATGCAAGCAATTGGTGCAGGAGCACTTAACCAAGCTGTAAAAGCAGTTGCAATTGCAAGAGGGTTTGTTGCACCAGCAGGTGTAGATTTAGTTTGCATACCAGCGTTCGCAGATGTGGATGTAGAAGGAGAAAACAGAACTGGTATGAAATTAATTATTGAATCAAGAAAATAATTACTTTAATTTTTAAATAAATATCAAAATGGGCGAACTTATATGTTCGTCCATAATGTTATTGTATAGGAAAAGTGGCATATATTTCGCACTTTCTTCAAAGACAGTCTAAGCGAAATGCCTTTCTTATTGTATAGGAAAAATCAAAAATTATCTTGACCCGATATAAGATTTTTCCGTATACAACAAGGTTAGGCTACCTTAGTTTGCCCGAGCGAATGCGAGTGGCATATATTTCGCACTTTCTTCAAAGACAGTCTAAGCGAAATGCCTTTCTTATCAAATAAACTTTATTTAAAGAAAGAGGATTTTATAGATGAAATATGAGAGCACAATCGTTAAATGCCTATTTTTTACGATAATAATAGGATTGATAATTATTGCTATATATGTACTTTACATTGATAATTATAAATCTACAGAAGGGACAGAAGAATATATAAAAGAAGAAGTATATAAAAATTCAATTTCAATTGGTATAATTAATTTTGATACATTAAATCCATTACTTACAAAAAATAAAGATCTTCAATATATATTGCAATTAGTGTATGAGCCACTAATAAAAATATCGGTAGATTTTGATTTGGAATCTGGAATTGCGAAGGAATGGTCTAAAATAGATGAAACAACATATCTTATAAAACTAGATGAGGACAAGTTTTGGCAAGATGGTACAAAGTTTACATCAAGAGACGTAGAGTTTACTATTACCACTTTACAAAACCAATGGTTAAATTCTATATATTACGAAAATGTAGAAAATATTGATGAAGTAATTATAATAGATGAATATACTTTGAAAATCGTTTTAAATGAAAGTACCGATTTTTTTGAATATAAATTGGTTTTCCCAATTATTGCAAAACATCAATATGATGAAACATTAAATGAAGTGAGTTCAATGCCTGTGGGGACAGGGGGATATAGCTTTTCAGAGATTAGAAATACAAGTTTTTCTTTAAAAAATGATAATGCGAAAACTCCAATATTAAATGTACTAATATATGATAAAATAAATACCATTTATTCAGAATTTGCTAAGCAAAAGATTGATATCATGCTTACTGGCAATGTAAATTTTGATAAATATGTTGGTAAAATGGGATACAAAACTAAAATTATTCCAGACAGAAAAATGGACTATATTTTGATAAATGAAAATAATGAATTTTTAAAGAATAAAAATATTAGAGAAGTCATTAATTTGATAATAAATAGAAAAGATATAAATTATGCAGTATACAATAATAAATATGTAGAAAACACTGCTTTTATTTCATCAGAACAATATAATCCAATAAAAGCAAAAGATATATTGATATCAGATGGGTGGACTTATAAAAATGATGGTTGGTATAAGAATAACAAAAAATTAGTACTGAACTTAAGCGTTAATTATGAACAAGAAAATAGGGTAAAAGTAGCAGAGATGATTAAAGAAGAGGCTGAATCAATTGGTATTAAAATAAATATAATAAAAGTAGATAGCAGTAATTATAAATACGCATTAAAAAACAGATACTATGACTTAATTCTAACAGGAATAATTATGCCATTAGAACCAAATTATAGCACTTTGTTTGTTGAGCCAAATGAAACGATTACATTACTATTAAAAGAAATAAAAAATATTGATAATATAGATGTACGAAAAGAAAAGATAGAAGAGCTAAAAAATGAATATCAATTAAATATACCATTTATTAGTTTGTATACAAATTCGAATATCTTACTTTTAAATTCAAATCTAAAAGGAGACTTTAATTGTAATTGGTTTAGCATATTTGGAAATATAGAAAATTGGTATGCAAATTCGAATTAGTAGCTCCACGTGTCGGTTGGACATTTTCTTTTCGTGCTTTATCCTAAGAAAAGAAAATGTCCAACCGACAGCAAGATGGAGCGGATTACATATTAATTAGTCTGAGCTGTAACAGAAAAATATAAAAAAACTTTAAAAATATTGTAAAAAAAAAAGTTAAATTGTATAATAGAAAAAAAGAAGCAAAGGATGAGCTAAAATATGAAAAATAAAAGCTTAATGTTATTATTAAAATTAAAAGAGTATATGATAAAATATAAGAAATATTTAATCATTGCTTTGATTGCTATAATCATTTTTATATCTATACTTATTCTAATCTTAAATTCAAACAAAAATAAAATAGGAAATTCTGTTTCAAACTTATACAATGGGGGGATTGCAACAGTAGAAGGAAACAAAGTATATTATATAAAATATGGAGAAAATGCAGGAATTTATAGACTTAAAAATAAGAAAGATAAGAAGATAACAGATGGAACAGCCTATTTTTTAAATCTATATAAAGGATATATATATTATGTAGAATTAAATGAAAAGACTTCAGAATTTAACATTATAAAAATGGAGGAAAATGGCAAAAAGAAAGAAACATTTATAAAAAATGTAGACCCTCAAATGATTACAGTTGTAGATAATTGGGTGTTCTATTTCCAAAATGACAAATTATATAAGATTAGAACTAGCAAGAAAGACAAAATAAAAATTACAGAAGAAAATATTTTAAATTATACAATTAAAGATGATTATATCTATTATATTTATCATAATGGAGAAAGGAATATTCTTGCAAGGAAAACTTTGGAAGGCAAAAACTTTTTAAAACTTGCAGAGAATGTGTCTACAGATTTTGAAATAATTGGAAACAAAATTTATTTTATAGAGCAAAAATATAACAAAGATATTCAGGAATACGAATATAAATTATTTAATATGAAAACAAATGGTGCAAAGAGAAAACAGATTTTAGCTTTGCCAAATGATATTGGGGAAATTAATATAACTGCAAAAGCTTTATATTACATAAATACGGAAGATAATGCGCTTTATCAATATAAATATAAAAAAGGTGAGCAAGAAAGATTACTACTAGAATTAAAAAATAATACTTCAATATGTATAGTAAAGAACATTATATTCTACAAAGACTTAGATGTAGAAGACAAAGTCTCAATATTAAAGATAGATGAAAAGTAATTGGAGGGTAAAATGCAAATAACATATAGAGATATAGTAATAGATGTAAAAAAAGGAACAGCAGTAAAAGAAATACTAAAAAGTGAAATAGAAAAAAGCGAAGAAAAAGTAATTGCTTGTAAATTTAATAATGAGATAAAAAGTTTAAATTTTGAGATTAATAAAGATGGAAATTTGGAATTGATAGATTTAACTTCAAAAGATGGGATGAGAATATATAAAAGAGGGCTTATATATATAATTTGCAAAGCTTTTAAAGAATTATATGATGATATAAAAATTACAATTGATTACCAATTATTTCATTCTATGTATTGTACAACAGATAATTTAAAAATAACAGATGAAGTAATAAAACAAGTAACAGATAAAGTGGATGAAATAATAAAGAGAAACTTGCCAATAGAAAGAAAAGTAATGACTAAGGAAGAAGCAAAATTATTTTATGAAAAAAATAACACTCTTAAAGGGAAGTTACAGCTAGATTTAGAAACGAAAAAAGAAGTGACATTATATTATTGCGAGGATTATTACAATTATTTTTATGGTGTTTTACCAATAAATACAGGATTTATTACAAAATATAGTATTACAAAATATCAAGATGGGATATTAATAAGATATCCAAATGAAGAGCATCCCAATGAACTAATAGATTTTGTCGATACTCCTAAGTTATTTGATACTCTACAAGAATACAAATCATTACATAAATTTATGAATGTAAATACATTATACAAAATAAATACTATTATAAAGGCAGGAAAAATCAAGGATTACATCCTTTTAGACGAAGCATTACATGAAAAAAAGATTGCATCTATTGCAGATATTATTGCTAAGAATAAAAACATTAAACTTATAGCAATTGCTGGACCATCTTCTTCTGGGAAAACAACATTTGCTAAAAGACTTTCTATACAATTAAGAATAAATGGGATAAAGCCAATTACAATTTCTGTAGATGATTATTTTATAGAACGAAAAGATACACCAAAAGATAAATACGGTAATTATGATTACGAAAGTATAGATGCAATAGATAAAACCTTGTTAAACAATAATTTAATGAAACTTTTTAAAGGAGAAGAAATTGATGCACCAACATTTGATTTTTACAAAGGAACCAAAGTTTATGATGGCAAAAAAATGAAATTAGCCGAAGATGAAGTATTAATTATGGAAGGAATTCATTGCTTAAATGACGAGCTAACATATTTAGTGCCAAAAGAAAATAAATTTAAGATTTATGTTAGTGCATTAACTGTGCTAAATATAGACTATTACAACAGAATTTCTACAACAGATACAAGATTGATAAGAAGAATAGCAAGAGACTATAAATATAGAGGTTACACTGCAGAACATGTATTAAAGATGTGGCCAGCAGTAAATAAAGGGGAAACAAACAATATTTTTAGATTCCAAGAAGAAGCAGATGTAATGTTTAACTCTTCTTTAATATATGAGTTATGTGTATTAAAGAATCAAGTAGTTCCGTTATTAAAAGCAATAAATCCAACCTCAGAATATTATTCAGAAGCAAAAAGACTATATTCAATGCTATCATATTTTGAACCAATTGCAACAGAGGATGTACCAAGCAATTCAATTTTAAGAGAATTCATAGGAGGAAGTATTTTTAATTAACAAAGGGAAGGAGATAAAATGGAGCCAATATTTACAGAAATTGATGAAGAATTTATTTGCGAGAATTGTGGTAAAAAAGTAAGTAAATTAGGGTATTCTTGTAGAAATCATTGTAATTTTTGTTTATGTTCAAAACATGTAGATAAAAATCCAGGAGATAGATTAGAAGAGTGCCACGGATTGCTAGATCCAATTGATATTGAGATAAGCCCTAAAAAAGGATATGTTATAGTATTTAAGTGTAAAAAGTGTGGAGCAATTAGAAAAAACAAAGCAGCAAAAGATGATAATATGGAAAAAATCTATGAGATTTGCAAAAAAAAAATAAGTTAATGTTCAAACCAAAATTTTCAAATTAGCAGCTCCACGTGTCGGTTGCACTTTTCTTTTCGTGCTTTAGCCTAAGAAAAGAAAATGTCCAACCGACAGCAAGATGGAACGGATTATATATTAATTAGTCTGAACTGTACCAAAAATAATAAAAAAATTAAAAAAAAGTATTGACAAATAAAAATAAAAGTATATAATAAAACAAACGGACGTTCAGAGAACAAACGTACTTACAAAAGTAATTAAAATTTAGGAGGAAAAAAATGAGTAATGAAAATTTAGAAAAAAAGAAAGCATTAGAAATAGCATTAGGACAAATTGAAAAACAATTCGGAAAAGGTTCTGTAATGAAACTTGGAGAATACCAAGATATGAATATAGAGGCAATTCCTACAGGAGCATTAAGCTTAGATATAGCTTTAGGTATAGGGGGCATTCCTAGAGGAAGAATAATAGAAGTATTTGGACCAGAATCATCTGGTAAAACAACATTAGCATTACATGCAATTGCAGAAGCACAAAAACTAGGTGGAGAAGCAGCATTTATTGATGCAGAGCACGCATTAGACCCAGTTTATGCAAAACACTTAGGAGTAGATATAGACAATTTAATAGTTTCACAACCTGATACTGGTGAGCAAGCATTAGAAATAGCAGAAGCTTTAACTAGAAGTGGAGCAATAGATGTAATAGTTGTAGACTCTGTTGCAGCATTAGTTCCAAAAGCAGAAATAGATGGAGATATGGGAGATGCACATGTTGGTTTACAAGCAAGACTTATGTCACAAGCTTTAAGAAAATTAGCAGGTGTTATAAATAAATCAAAAACAGTTATTATATTTATAAACCAATTAAGAGAAAAAGTAGGAATAATGTTTGGAAACCCAGAAACAACACCAGGAGGAAGAGCATTAAAATTCTATGCATCAGTTAGATTAGATATAAGAAAAATAGAAAACATTAAACAAGATGGAGAAGTTATAGGAAATAGAGCAAGAGTTAAAGTTATAAAAAATAAAGTAGCACCTCCATTTAGAGAAGCAGAATTTGATATAATTTATGGAAAAGGAATTTCTAAAGAAGGAAATATTTTAGACTTAGCAGTTAACTTAAATATAATTGAAAAGGCAGGAGCTTGGTTTAGCTATAATGGAGAAAAAATAGGACAAGGTAGAGAAAATGCAAAACAATATTTGATGGATAATCCAAAAATAATGAATGAAATAGAAGGAAAAATCAGAGACAATTTTACAACTGCATTCGAAAAAAGCCTTGGAGATAGCGAAGAAGTGTTAGAGGCAGAAGAATCATTAGAAGAGGAAGAATAATACAATGCAAGATATAGAAGAATTTGATAAACTTAAAACAAAAGTTTTGAAATATATACTATATAAAAAGAGAACAGAACAAGAGATTAGACAGAAATTTTCAGAAAATGCTGGAAATAATCTAGAAAATGTTATAGAATATTTAAAAGAAAATGACTATATAAATGATAATAGATATATAGAAAAGGCTATTTTAGAATTTAAGAAATTAAAAAACTTATCTATAAAAGAGCTTAAATATAAGCTATTATCAAAAGGTTTATCAAAATCACAAATAGAAGATTACATATATTTACATAAAGAAGAGTTAGAAGATTACGAATTACAATCGGCAACTACATTATACAATAAAAAAGAAACAATAATGGAGCCAGATGAAATTTATAATTACTTGCAGAAAAAAGGATATATGGAGCAAACAATAAGGAGCTTACAAAATGAATAATATACTTGAATTGCAAACAAAAAAATATTTACTAAAATTAGATAACTTCGAAGGACCACTTGATTTACTATGCCATTTAGTTGATAAAAATAAAATGGATATAAATAAAATTAGTCTATCTGCAATTACAGATCAATATATAGAATACATAAATGCTATGCAGGAGCTAAATTTAGACATAACAAGTGAGTTTTTAGTTATGGCATCAACACTATTATATATAAAGTCAAAAAGCCTTTTACCAAAAGTAGTAGAAGATGAAGGAGAACTTACAGAAGAAGAGCTTTTAAACAGAATAATTGAATATAAAAAGTATAAAGAAATTTGTAAAGAGTTAAGAGAACAATATTTAATAAATTCTAAAAGATTTTATAAATTACCGGATAAAGTAGAATTACCAAAAAGGAAGATAGAAGAACAATTTGAAGTAATTACACTTGCAGATATTTATAAACAAATTCTAGAAAAACGTGATAAAAAAATGAATAAAGAAGCTGCAAGAATAGAAAAAATAGCGATAGGTGAAACTGTTACAGTTGCAAGTAAAGTCAAAGACATTTTTAGAGAATTATTAAAAAAGCCGAAAGTAGTTTTTAATAAGATGTGTACAAAAAATAAATACAATAAATTAGAAACTGTTACTGCTTTTACAGGTGTACTAGAACTTTCAAGGCGTAGAAAAATAAATACACAGCAAGAAGAGATTTTTGGAGATATAATTCTAGAAAAAAATAAAGTAAATAAGTTTTAGAATAAAAAATAGGGGAAAACTATTATTACGGAGGTTAACTTTGTAATGATAGTTTTTTTAATAATTTTGTTAATACTTGTTTTAATAATAACATCAAAAGTACAAATTAATTTTAAAGAATTATATTTAGAAAATATAAGTAAAGAAAAGCCAAAAAGTATTAATGTTGTAGTAACTCTAAAGGTGCTTAGCATTTTTCCAATATTAAAAATAACTCTAAATAACAAAAGAGCAGAAAAACTTATTTATGCTTTAAAGGCAAGTGCCAAAAAAAATATGAAAATGGCTAAAATAAAGGAGAACTTAAGAAACAGTAAAAATATAGATAAAGTAAAAAAGCATTTAAAAAAATTTAAAATAGAAAAATTATATTTTGATTTGCAATTAGGAACAAAAGATGTCATATTAACAACTATTATAATTACAGCGATTTCAATACTTATGGGATTTTTACTTGCAAAACAAGAAAAGAGAAATATATATTATAAATTTACCCCCATTTATATTTCCGAAAATGTATATCATTTAATATTTAAAGGTATAATTAGTGTAAATTTAGTACATATTATTTATATACTGTTTATGTTAAAAATAGCAAATAAAAGAAAAGAGAGTGATAATTTTGGAAAAACATCCAATAGAAAGTTTAATGCAAACTGCAATGTATAATATTCAAGATATGATTGATGTAGATACTATAATAGGAGAGCCAATAGAAAGTTTAGATGGCACAACAATTATTCCTATTTCTAAAGTATGTTTTGGATTTGCAGCAGGAGGAAGCGATTTTAGAGATGAGGTTGTAGATGAATATGAAAAAGAAGAAAAAAATGAAAAATTAAAAGCAAAAAATCCATTTGGAGGAGGAGCTGGAGCAGGTGTAAAAATTGCACCCGTTGGTTTTTTAATAGTTGAAAACAAAGCAAATAGTATAACAAGATTTATACCTGTAGAACATAGTTGTGCAATAGATAAAATTTTAGACTATGTCCCAGATTTATTTCAAAAAATGGAAAATATGATGAATAAGTGTGTAGAAGAAGTAAAAACAAAAATGGAAGCAAATAAAAAAGAGAAAGAAACTCTAAAAAATGAAGTAGAAAGCGAGATTGAAAAAGAAGTAGAAAGAAAAGTAGAAAAAGAAATCAAAAAGAAAAAGCCAAAACTTCCTAAAGAATATGAAATGGAAGAAATGATAGATGAAACAGATGGAGAAGACTTATAAATACATCAATGGGGACTTAAGATTTTTGACAGCCTTTTTGCAAAAAGACTGTCAAAAATCTTAAGTCCCCATTGATACCTTTAAAAATCTAGATGGTTATTAATTTTTTTGTATAATCTAAATTTGCTTTAGAGTTTTTTTCGTAAGCTAATGTGTATATATTTGTTGCTAGAATGTCTTTTTTTAATAATTCTTGATAAAATTTATTTTTATTTTCTTCCATAAATTTTTTTACTGAAATGACTAAAGGAGGAGCTTTTTTTGATTTTGCAACATCTGCTAAAAGCTTTTTCCCATTTTCAGTAGTTCCTAAAATTCTCAGATATGGTAAGTACTTTCTGCTATTTTCCATATCTTGTTTTGTTATAGAAAATAGTAAGTAAAGCAAGATTCTATTAATTCTAGTTTGAGTATATCTTTTTGATTTAATCATCTCTGTAAGTTCATCTAATGTATTACAAGACTGAGCTGCTTTTTGAATCTTAAATTCTAAACCTTCAGTAATATCAGCAATATTTACAATATCTGAAAGCTCCATTGTTCTTAATTTATATAGGATTTCTTTTTCAAATGATTTTATACTAGGTACAAATTGTCCATATTTTAATCTATTTTGAATAACATTATAAGAAATTTTTGGTACATATTTAGAAATGTCTTTATTACTTGTTATTAGTTCTCTAATTGCTGTTGCACTAGCAAAATTTTCAGAAGTTTTTGTACTGTTATATTCTACAAAAGACCTTTTTATGGTCATATAATTTATTTTCGATTTAAGAGTTTTAAGAGCTTTTATGTATTCAATACCTAAAATATTATTTGGAGAAGATAAAATATTTGCATATCTTCTAATATCATTTAAATACATAAGTACAGCATTTTCACGAGCTTTAGGAAATGATACTCCTTTTGATAATTCGTGCTTTAAAATTGATGTGTATTCCGGAGGTTCTTTTATTAAAACATTGCTTATATTTTCAAGAGTCTTTAAGTCACCACATTCACTACCAAAAGAAAGAGTTATATCACCTTTAAGACTATCTAAAATATTTATAGCTCCTCTTGAAAAATTTTCAGCGCTAGAAATGCTATAAATAAGTGGTAATTCTATTACTAAGTCTACACCTGAGCGAAGTGCCATTTCGGCTCGAGCCCATTTATCAAATAACGCTGTATCACCTCTTTGAGTAAATTGACCACTCATTATGCAAACGGTAAAATCTGGATTAACTATTTTTTTAGATTCTTCAATATGGTATAAATGTCCGTTATGCAACGGATTATATTCACATATTATTCCTAATATTTTACTCATATATTTATAACTCCTTTAAAATTTAAAACTTCCTTTAGATACACTAGCGACTTAGGTGATATAGCGGATTTAAAGACAACACCTATCTAGTAACAAAATTATTTTCTAAGCTTGATTTTCGCTGTAATTTACTGTTATAATATCATAAAAAGTAACAAAAAGAAAGAAAAATTTTATTTGGAGGTATATTTTTGGATAATATAATTTTATATACAGATGGAGCCTGTTCAGGAAACCCAGGACCTCGGTGGCTGGGGAGCAATTTTGATGTATAAAGATATAAAAAAGGAAATAAGTGGTGGAGAAAAACAAACAACAAATAATATTATGGAGATAACAGCTGTAATTCAAGGATTAAAAACATTAAATAGGCCATGTAATGTAGAAGTATATAGTGATAGTGCTTATGTTGTTAATGCTTTTGATAAAGGTTGGATTTATTCATGGATGAAAAATAACTGGAAAACATCAAATAAGGAACCTGTAAAAAATAAAGAGTTATGGCAGGAATTATATAGTTTGACTCAAAAGCATAAAGTAGAGTTTATAAAAGTAAAAGGACATAGTGATAATGAATTTAACAATAGATGTGATGAATTAGCAAGAGGAGAAATAGACAAACTAAGATAGGAGGAGCTTAAAATGTATGAAGTATTTGCAGATTTACATGTACATATAGGAAGAAGTAAAAATAATAAACCAATTAAAATAACGGCAGCAAGATCACTTAATTTCGAAAACATAGCTAAAGAATGCGTAGAAAAAAAAGGAATAAATATAGTTGGAATAATAGACTCAGCCTCTCCTTATGTAATAGAAGATATAGAAAATTTTTTGTCATTAGGTGAAGCTTACGAGATAAAAGATGGAGGAATTATATACAAAGATAAAGTATGTATAATATTAGGAAGTGAGATTGAAACATCTGAGGTTGGAGTAAATGGTGGTTGTGGTAGTGCCCATAATTTATGCTATTTCCCACATCTAGAGGATATAAAATCATTTTCAAAAGAAATGAGTAAACATATAAAAAATATAACTTTAAGTTCGCAAAGAGCGGATATATCAGCGTATCAATTAATAGACATTGTAGAAAAGTATAATGGGATTTTGATACCAGCACATTGCTTTACTCCACACAAAAGCTTTTATGGAAATTGTACGGATAGATTAGAAAAGATTTTTAAAGAGAAATTTAGCAAGATTTTTGCAATAGAGCTAGGACTAAGTGCAGATACTAATTTAGCAGACACAATATCAGAATTAGAAACAAGGTCATTTTTGACAAATTCTGATGCACATTCTCTTCCTAAAATTGCAAGAGAATATAACAAAATTGTGGTAAATGATATAAGCTTTAAAGAATTGGTAATGGCAATAAAAGGCGAGCAAGGAAGAAAAATTGCTTGTAATTATGGTTTGGATCCAAAACTTGGTAAATATCATAGGTCTTATTGCGAGATTTGTAATAAAAATATACCAGGGTTAGTGCCTGCTACAAAGTGTGATACATGTGATAGTAAAAATATAACAATGGGTGTGCTAGATAGAATTGAAGTAATTAAAGATAAGGCAGTATCTATAAGTCCAAAAACAAGACCACCATATATATATCAAATACCTCTTACATTTATACCAGGATTAGGTAGCAAAACGATAGATAAACTGCTATGTAATTTTGGCACAGAAATGAATGTTTTACATAAGTTATCTGCTGATGATATAGAGGCTGTTGTTGGAAAAAAAAATGCTAATAATATCATTTTAGCAAGAGAAGGTAAACTAAAAGTAGCAGAAGGTGGAGGACGGAGTATACGGAAAAGTAGAAACCATGTAAAGAAAAATAGTTCTTTTTTTCATATTATTGAATACACATTATGTATAAATTTAAAGGAGCTTAAAATGTATGAAAAGAAGAAAGCCATATAAAAGACCATCTAAAATTAGAGAAATTATAATATTGCATGTAAGAAATAATTTTAATTCATATTTGATTGCTTGTATAATATTTTTGGTTTCGGTAGCTCTTGGAGTAGTATTTATAAATAATATTTCTGATATGCAAACTCAAGATTTAAAAGATTATCTATTAACGAAATTAAAAAGTGTACAAACAAACGAAGCAACATACTTAAAAGACTTAATTATCGAAAATAGTTTATTAATAATTTTAATGTGGTTATTAGGACTTAGCATGATTGGAATTATTATAAATTATTTAATAATAATATTCAAAGGATTTTGTTTAGGATACACTGCAGCAGCAATAGCATTAACATTAGGAACATGGAAGGGAATATCATATATTTTTGCTTCAATATTTATACAAAATTTATTATTTATACCTGCGATAATCATAGTTACAACTAGTGGAATGAGGTTTTTTAAATTAGTTATCCAAGATAGAAGAAAAGAAAATATTTTACTAGAAGGAATAAGACATACATTAATATCTAGTGGGATGCTTTTGGTAGTTATTCTCAGCGCATTTTTAGAAATATACCAATCAGGACAGTTAATAAAACTTATTAAAATTTGTTAATGTTCAGACCCAAATTTTCAAATTAGTAGCTCCACGTGTTGGTTGCACTTTCCTTTTCGTGCTTTAGCCTAAGAAAAGAAAATGTCCAACCGATAGCAAGATGGAGCGGATTATATATTAATTAGTCTGAACTGTAACTAAAATTTGATAAATTTCTACTAAAACTATTTACTTTTTTTTAATATTTTGATATAAATAATACTAACATTATGTATACAGAAAGGAAATTAAAATGGAAAAACAAATTGAATTATTTTTGGAATTTATAAAAAATGATAAAAAACTATCAGAAAATACTTTCGAATCATATAGAAGGGATGTTCTTCAATTTAAAGAATATTTAGATACCAATAATATAAAATATTTAAAAGTACAAGAAAATGATGTTAAAAATTATTTAACATATTTAAAAGATATAAATAAAAAACCTACTACAATATCAAGACATTTAGCCTCTATTAGATTATTTTACCAATATTTATTAAAAAATAAAAAAGTAAAACAAGATCCAACAAAATCAATACAATTACCAAGAATTGAAAAAAAAGCACCAACAATCCTTTCTTCACAAGAAGTGTCATTATTATTAGAACAACCTAAAAATGTTGATTTAAAAGGAATTCGAGACAAGGCAATGCTAGAATTTGCTTATGCTACAGGAATGAGAGTTACCGAAATAATTTCATTAGATTTATCAGATGTAAACTTAGAAAATGGATATGTCTTCTGTAAGAAAGCAAACAAACAAAGAACAATTCCATTAGGAAAACTTTCATTACAAGCTTTAACAGATTATATAGAAAATTCTAGAAAATATTTAATTAAAGATGATAATGAACAGGCTTTGTTCGTAAATACAAATGGATGTAGATTAACAAGACAAGGCTTTTGGAAGATTATAAAATATTATAAAGAACAAGCACATATAACAAAAGACATAACACCACATGTGTTAAGACATTCGTTTGCAACACATTTACTTCAAAATGGTGCAGATTTAAAATCAATACAAACTATGCTTGGACATTCAGACATATCATCTACACAAGTATATATGCAATTTCAAGATGAATCAATAAAAAACATATATAAAAAGGCTCATCCAAGAGCATAAAACAAATTTAAAAGATAGCCCCGACTAGCAAAAAGCTTGTCGGGGCTATTGTCACTTAAGAGAGGAAAGATGACTCTACCTTCTCCATTCTAATATTGCTCCTGTAACTGGAGCAATGCTTGTTTAGACACCTAGGTGGCGTTTCTTCAGAAGAATAAGAGACCGTAAAGCGATCACAGGCTTTGCAATGCCAATAGGTTTTTTGGGGGATAGTTTCCCTTGCTTCCTGCTGGCTTTTGATTCTATATGCAGCTTTATTAGCTTCAGCCTGCTGATCATGTATTTCCCTCGATATTTCTAACATCGAGTTGCCACAACAGATGGGCGCCTGGGAAGGATTCCCTGAAGCTGTTGCTCCACAATTGGAGCAGATGAAGTACTTAAAATGAGATTTTGGTTTCATAAAATAAATCTCCTCCCTTTTATTTAATGCGCACTTAACGCATTATAAATATATTATAATATAGTTTCCATAAAATGTCAAATCTGTTTTCAAAATAAAAAATGTTAATGTTCAGGCCAAAATTTTCAAATTAGTAGCTCCACGTGTCGGTTGGACATTTTCTTTTCGTACTTTAGCCTAAGAAAAGAAAATGTTCAACCGACAGCAAGATGGAGCGGATTATATATTAATTAGTCTGAACTGTAACAAAAAAATAGATAAATAAGCTTTATGCACTTGTTTTTTTTTACCATAAATTATATAATAATAAATTAAGAAAGAAGAGATAAGGTTGGCAAATAAATCTTTTCCAACCCAGTATATGTCTTGAGAAAGGAAGGATTACAAAAATGGAGATATCAAGAGAAGAAATTTTGCATATCGCAAAACTTGCAGATTTAAAAATTAATGAAGAAGAATTAGAAAATTATAAGAAAAATTTAGAAGATATTTTAAACTTTGCAAATACAATAAATAAAGTAGATACACAAAATGTAGATATTTCAATAGGAACAATTGAAAATGTAAATGTATTTAGAGAAGACGAAGTAGTTCCATTTGAAAATGAAAAAGGATTACTCGAAAATGCACAAGACAAAGAAGACAATATGTTTAGAATACCAAAGGTAATTTAAAGAAGAAGTAAGGTTGAAAAATAAATCTTTTCCAACCTAGTTTGTAGCAGAGAAAGGAAGGATTATAAAAATGGAACTTTATGAGCTTACAGTTCATGAATTATTAGAAAAGTTAGAAAAAAATGAAATAACACCAGAGGATATAACAAAAAGCTATATTGAAAGAATAAACAATAAAGAACAAGATATACAAGCATTTATTACTTTGTTAGATAAAGAGGCAGAAGAAACAGCGAAAAATATTGAAGCAGAAAGGAAAAAGTATGAGGGCATTCCTATAGGAATTAAAGATAATATTTGTACAAAAGGAGTAAAAACTACTTGTGCTTCAAAAATGCTTGAAGACTTTGTATCACCTTATGATGCAACAGTTGTGGAAAAATTAAAAGATGAAGGACTTATTATGATGGGCAAAATGAATATGGATGAATTTGCAATGGGTTCTTCTACAGAATATTCATATTTCAAAAAAACAAAAAATCCTTGGGATTTAACAAGAGTACCAGGTGGTTCATCTGGTGGAAGTATTGCTGCTGTTGCAAGTAATATGCTTCCATGGGCACTAGGTAGTGAAACAGGAGGTTCTGTAAGACAACCTGCTTCACTTTGCGGAATTGTAGGACTAAAACCTACTTATGGATTAGTTTCAAGATATGGATTAGTAGCATATGCTTCATCACTTGACCAAATTGGACCTGCAACAAAAGATGTTGAAGACTGCGCATTACTTTTAGGATTAATTGCGGGACATGATAAAAAAGATACAACTTCAGCAAATGTAGATAAAAAAGATTATTTAGCACATTTAAAAGATGGAGTGAAAGGCTTAAAAATAGGAGTCCCAAAAGAGTTCTTCCAAAAAGGAATTAATGAAGAAGTAAAAGAGAACATATTAAATGCAATAGAAATTTATAAAAATTTAGGAGCCAAGGTAGAAGAATTTTCTTTCTCAATGGCAGATTATATGCTTCCGATATACTACATAATTGCTTGTGCAGAGGCAAGCTCAAACTTAGGAAGATTTGATGGAATAAGATATGGCCATAGAGCTAAAGAATTTAGTAGCCTAAAAGAATTGTATGTAAATTCTAGGACAGAAGGTTTTGGAGATGAAGTAAAAAGAAGAATAATTTTAGGTACTTACGTTCTTTCATCAGGATATTATGAGGCATATTACAAAAAAGCACAAAAATTAAGAACTTTGGTAATTAATGAATTTAAAAAAGGTTTTGAAAAATATGATGTAATTCTTACACCTACATCACCAACAACTGCTTTTAAAATAGGAGAAAAATCAGATAATCCATTAGAAATGTATCTTGCAGATTTGTATACAGTGCCTGTAAATATTGCAGGATTGCCAGCAATTTCAATTCCATCTGGAGTAGATAGTAATCGATTACCAATAGGACTTCAATTAATAGGAAATCACTTCGAAGAAGATAAATTGCTACAAATAGCTTATGCATTTGAACAAGCATTTAAGTTTAGAGAAAAATACAAACCAGATTTTAAAAAATAGAAAGGATGAATAACAAAATGTCTAAAGAAGATTATGATATAGTAATAGGTCTAGAAGTACATAGCGAGCTTTCAACAAAAACAAAAATATTTTGCTCTTGTCCAACAGAATTTGGAGGAGAACCAAACACACATTGCTGTCCTGTATGTATGGCAATGCCTGGAGCATTACCTGTTTTGAATAAAAAAGTTGTAGAATATGCGATAAAAGCAGGAATTGCTACAAATTGTACAATAGCAAAGGAAAGTAAAAACGATAGAAAAAATTATTTCTATCCAGATTTACCAAAATCATACCAAATTTCACAATTTGATATGCCACTTTGTACAAATGGATTTGTAGAAATAGAAACAGAAAATGGACCTAAAAAGATAAGATTAGTAAGAATTCATATAGAAGAAGATGCTGGAAAATTAAATCATGATGAATATGGAAGAGGAAGCTTAGTAGATTTAAATAGAGCAGGAGTTCCATTAATAGAGATAGTTTCTGAACCAGATATATCATCTGCAAGCGAAGCAGAAGCATACTTAAAAAAATTAAAATCTATATTAGAATATATAGAAGTATCAGATTGCAAAATGCAAGAAGGTTCTTTAAGAGCTGATGTTAATGTTTCTGTAAAAAAGAAGGGAACAGATGAATTAGGAACAAGAACAGAAATGAAAAATATGAACTCATTTAGGTCAATAGTAAGAGCAATAGAATATGAATCAGAAAGACAAATAGAGGTATTGGAAAATGGAGGAATTATTACTCAAGAAACTTTAAGATGGGATGATGTATCTGGAAAAACATTTTCAATGAGAGATAAAGAAGATGCGCAAGATTATAGATATTTTCCAGAGCCAGATTTAGCAATGATTAGAATTTCAGATGAATATGTACAGAAAATTAGTAAAACTTTACCAGAGATGCCGGAAAAAAGAAAAGCAAGGTATATTGAAGAACTTGGACTGCCAGAATATGATGCAAATATTTTAACAAGTTCAAAACACTTATCAGATTTATTTGAAAGAGCAAATAATGTTTGTAACAATCCAAAAGCTGTTAGTAATTGGATTATGTCTGATATTATTAAAATATTAAATGAAGAAGGAATTGAAGCAGATAAATTACCATTTTCAGCAGAACAATTAGGGAAACTAATTAATTTAATAGATAAGAAAACTATTAGTACAAGTATTGCAAAAACTGTTTTAGAAGAAATGACAGTAAACCCAAAAGATCCAGAAGAAATAATAAAAGAAAAAGGATTAATACAAATTTCTGATGAAGGAGCTATAAAAGAAATAGTTTTAAAAATATTAGAAGAAAATCCACAATCTATTGCAGATTATAAAGCTGGAAGAGATAGAGCGTTAGGATTTTTAGTAGGTCAAGCTATGAAACAAACAAAAGGTAAAGCAAACCCACAAATGTTAAATACTATGTTTTTAGAAGAATTAAAAAAATAAAAGGAGAATAAAATATGCCAAAAATCTTAGATGGTAAAGAACTTGCACAAAAAATAAGAAGTAATTTAAAAATAAAAGTAGATGAATTAAAATTAGAAGGTATTCATCCAAAACTTGCAGTAATAATGGTAGGAGAAGATCCTAGTTCTAAAATCTATGTAAGAAATAAAAGCAAAGCCTGCGAAGAAATAGGAATAGAATATGAAGAATTTTTATTAAAAGATACAATACAAATGGAGGAACTTCTAAAACTAATTGATACATTGAATAAAAGACAAGATGTTCACGGTATATTATTACAAAGTCCAATTCCTAATAATTTAGATATAAATTTAGCTTTTAAAAGCATAGTTCCAGAAAAAGATGTTGACGGATTTAATCCTGTAAATGTTGGTAGATTATGCTTAAATCAAGATGGATTTGTTTCATGCACACCATTTGGGGTAATGAAATTACTAGAAGAATATAATATAGATGTGGAAGGAAAAAATGCTGTAATAATTGGAAGAAGCAATATTGTTGGAAAACCAATGGCACAGTGTCTTTTAAATAAAAACGCAACAATTACAATATGCCATTCAAAAACCAAAGAATTAGATAAAATAACAAAAACGGCCGATATATTAATATCAGCTGTTGGAAGACCTAAATTTGTTAAAAAGAATATGGTAAAAGAGGGCGCAGTTGTAATAGACGTAGGTACAAACAGATTAGAAGATGGAAAACTTGTAGGAGATGTTGATTTTGATGAGGTTGCACCTATTACAAGCTATATTACAAAGGTTCCAGGAGGAGTAGGACCAATGACAATCGCAATGCTTATGACAAACATCGTAAAAGCAGCAGGAATGTAAGTAAATAGGGGGAAAAGAGATAAGGAGATAGCTTGAACAAAGAAAAGTATTGGATATGGTTATCAAGATTAGGAAATGAAATTGAACCTATAGTTTTAAAAAAGTTGCTAGATGAATATAAAATGCCAGATAAAATATGGAAATTAACGAAAACTAAGCTAAAAAAATTTGGAATCAAACAAGAACATTTAGATGTAATTCTAAATAAAAAATATAAAGAAAACTTAGAAGTATATGAAAAATATCTTTTAGAAAACAACATTGAAATTTTAACGATATACGATAAATTTTATCCAGAAAAATTAAAACATATTTATGACCCACCAATAGTATTATATTTAAAGGGAGATAAGAATATATTAAATAATTTATCTCTTGCAATAATTGGCTCTAGAAATTGTAGCTTTTATGGTATGCAAGTTGCAAAAGACATTGCGAAAAATCTATCAAAATATGAAATTAATATAACAAGTGGGTTGGCAAGAGGAATAGATGCAAGTGCTCATATTGGTTCTTTAAGTGGAAATGGGAAAACTGTAGCAGTATTAGGAACAGGGTTAGATACAATTTACCCTGCGGAAAATAAAGAATTGGCAAACAAAATAATTAAAACAGGAGGAGCAATTATTTCCGAATTTATTGTAGGAAGTGCGATAAAAAAAACAAATTTTCCAAAGAGAAATAGAATTATAAGTGGTATGTCTGATGGAGTATTAGTAGTAGAAGCGGCAAAACAAAGTGGAACTTTTATAACCGTAGACTATGCTTTAGAACAGGGGAAAACTGTTTATGCAGTACCTGGAAACATTACTAGTATAAATTCTTATGGCACAAATGAGCTTATAAAAGATGGTGCTAAGATGGTTACAAATTTAAAAGATATATTAGAAGATTTTGTTGAAAAAAACATGTAGATATAATATAATGTAAAAAATAAAAGGAGGAGGGGGAAATATGCCTATAAAAAAATATAATAAAAAAGATAAAACTAAAAAGAAGACGTATAAATTAAAACCAAAGGTAAAGAAAGCAATAAAAATAATGCTAATTACATTATGTTTTGCAATACTAGTTGCAGTAGGGATATTTTGTGGTAAAGTATTTGGAGTTATAAAAGATGCTAAATTAGGTATAGAGAATTTTGTAATAAAAAATGAAAATAGCATACTAAAAGATAAAGATGGGATAGTTATTGCAACATTAACAGGTGATGAAAATAGAGAAATTATATCTATTTCAGAAATGTCACCATATTTACCTAAAGCATTTGTTGCAATAGAAGATGAGAGATTTTATAAACATGGTGGAGTCGATATAAAAAGATCATTTGCAGCTACTGTAAAATATGCTTTAAGCAAAATTGGAATAGGTTCTGCAAGCTATGGTGGAAGTACTATTACTCAACAATTAGTAAAAAATGCAACAAAAGAAAAAGACAGAACTTGGGAAAGAAAAGTAAAAGAGATGGCAAGGGCATATTACCTTGAAGAGCAGATGTCAAAAGACCAAATTTTAGAGCAATATTTGAATCTAATTTATCTAGGAGGAAACACTTTTGGAGTTGAAATTGCATCTAACTATTATTTTAGCAAATCTGCAAAAGAGTTAAATTTGGCAGAAGCATCATTTTTAGCAGGTATAAATAATTCACCAGAATATTATAAGCCTTTTTCAGAAGAAGAAGCAGATAAGACAAAAATTAAAAACAGAACTTTAACAGTGTTAAGTAAAATTTATGAGTTAAGAGATGTAGAAGAATTAACAATAACAGATGAAGAATATAATGAAGCAAAACAACAAATAGAAGAAGGTTTAGTTTTCCAAAAAGGAACAATAAGACAAAATGTATATTCATATCATTCAGATGCAGCTATTAACCAAGTTATAAATGATTTTATGGAGAAAAATGATTGGACATATAAATATGCAAGTATACAATATATACAACACAAGATTCTGGTATTCAAAAACAAATGGAAGAAGTTTTTGCTGATACTAAATATCAAATAAAATCAAAAAAGACAAAAAATAAAGATGGAGAATATGTTTCATCACAAGCAGCAATGGTATTAATAGACCATAAAACAGGTAATGTTTTAGCAACAGTAGGTGGATTAGGTGAAAAAACTGCATTTGGATTAAATAGAGCAACACAAAGTGTAAGGCAAACTGGATCTGCAATGAAACCATTAGCAGTATTAGCACCAGGAATTGATAGCGGAATTATTACTGCTGCAACTGTTTTCGATGATGTTCCAACATCATTTGGAAGTTATAAACCAAAAAATAGTGGTAGAGTTTACAAAGGATTACTTACTACAAGATATGCAATAGAATCTTCACAGAATATACCTATGGTAAAAGGACTTCAAATGATCGGAATAGAGAGAAGTATAAACTTCTTAAAAAGCGTAGGAATAACTACATTAGATGATGAAAAAGATACAAAATTGCCACTTGCATTAGGAGGCTTAACACATGGAATATCGCCATTAGAAATGGCTGGAGCTTATGCTGCAATTGCAAATGACGGAGTATATATTACACCGACATATTACACAAAAGTTGAAGATTCAGATGGAAATGTTATTTTAAAAGCAAAACAAGAAACAAGAACTGTAATGTCATCTGCAGCAGCTTATGTTGTAAAAGAAGTTTTAACACAACCAGTAAAAGCGGGAACTGCAACAAATTGTAAAATTTCTAATATGAGTGTTGCAGCAAAAACAGGAACAACAGATGAAGGCAATGATAGATGGTTATGTGGATTTACTCCATATTATACAGCAGCTGCTTGGTTTGGATATGACCAACCAGAAACAGTAAGATATAGCGGAAATCCAGCAGCGCATATTTGGGCAGCTGTAATGAAACCAATTCACTCTACCTTAGAATCAAAATATTTTTCTAATACTAGACCAAATGGAGTAGTTAGTGTAAAAGTATGTAGAGATTCAGGATTGATACCAACAGAAGCATGTACACATGATCAAAGAGGAGATAGAACCTATACAGAATATTTTGTAAAAGGGACAGAACCAAAAGAAACGTGTTCATGTCATGTGATGGTAGATATATGTGAAGATACTGGATTACTTGCAAACGAATATTGTACAAATAGAGTAACAAAAGTATTTATTACAAGACCAAATGCTGATACAGATTTATCATGGCAAAGCGCAAGAGATAAAGATTATATGTTAACAATAAAAGAAATGTGTACAAAACATAAACAGACTATAATAGAAGAACCGATAGTACCACCTGAAAAACCAACAGAGCCAGATGAACCGGAAAATCCAGATAAACCAGATGAACCAAATAAACCAAATGAACCGGAAAATCCAGATGAACCAGATAAACCGGAAAATCCAGATGAACCAGGAGATAATAAAATTACCAATTCAACAGATACAGCAGGATAATTTAAAAAAATAGAGCAAAGATGGAGGAGTATTAGATGCCAAAAAGGAAAGATTATATTACTTGGGATGAATATTTTATGGGTATTGCAGAATTATCAGCAGAAAGAAGTAAAGACCCTAATACCCAAGTCGGAGCATGTATAGTAAATGATGAAAATAAGATATTATCTATTGGATATAATGGATTTCCAACAGGTTGTTCAGATGATAATATTTCATGGGAAAGAGAAGGAGATTTTGAAAATACAAAATATCCATATGTTTGTCATGCAGAATTAAATGCGATATTAAATTATACAGGTACAAGTTTAAAAGGAAGCAAATTATATGTAAATTTATTTCCTTGCAATGAATGTGCAAAAGCGATTATACAATCTGGAATTAAGGAAATAATATATAAAGAAGATAAATATGCAAACAGTGAAGCAACGAAAGTATCGAAAAAAATGTTAGAATTAAGTAATGTAGTATATAGACAATACGAAACAAAAGATAAAAAAGTTATTTTATCTTTATAAATTAAACTATAGGGGAATGGGAATGAAACTATTAGATAAGAAAAGAGAAAATGAGTATAGGCATTTTTTAGAAAGTAATGAAAGATGCAATTTCCAACAATCTACTGAATGGGCAGATGTAAAAGAAAATTGGGAAAATGAAATAATAATAGTAGAGGATGAAAAAGGGGAAATAATTGCATCTGTAAGTACATTAATAAGGAAAATTCCGATTTTTGGAAATTTAATGTACATCCCAAGAGGCCCAATTTGTGATATACATGATGAAAAAGTTTTACGAAAATTAACTGATGATATAAAAGAACTTGCAAAATTAAAAAAAGTTTTTACTTTAGAAATGGAGCCAGACATTGAAAGTAGTGACGAAAAATTTAAGAAAATCATGTTAAGATGTGGATTTAAATTAAATGATAAGGCTAAAACATTTAGTGAGGCTATAAATCCAAGGTATGTTTTTAGATTAAATATAAAAGATAAAACAGAAGAAGAGGTATTTAATAAATTTTACTCTAAAACTAGATATAATATAAGATTAGCAGAAAAAAAAGGTGTTATAATAAAAGAAGGAACTAAAAGAGATTTAAAAGATTTTGAAGAGATTATGAAAGTAACAGGTAAAAGAGATAATTTTATGACAAGACCACTTTCATATTTTGAAAGAATGTACGACTATTTGGTGCCAAATCATATGAAACTTATGATGGCATATTATGAAGGAAAGCCAATTGCAGGAATTATTGATATAATGTATGGAAACAAAATATGGTATTTATATGGAGCAAGTAGTAATGAACATAGAAACGTAATGCCAAATTATCTATTACAATGGGAAATGATAAAATATGCAATAAAAAATAAAAAAGATATATATGATTTTAGAGGAGTTTCTGGAATTGTTGATAAAAATGATCCTCAATATGGATTATATAGATTTAAAAAAGGATTTGATGCCCAATTTACTGAATTTGTAGGAGAATTATATATACATTTTAAACCATTAAGATATAAGATATATAAAATAGCAGAAAGAATGTATAAAAATATTGCAGGAATAAAAACAAAAATAACACAAAAATGAAGGGAATAAGTGTTATGAAATCATTAATAATAAATAAAAAAGATTTAGCCCATAATATTGATGTGCTGAAAAGAATTTCACGAATGCAAATAATAAGACCTAATACAGATTATAAAATAATTGGCGTTGTAAAAGGAAATGGATATGGATTGGGGCTAGTTGAATATTCTAAATTTTTAGTTGACCATGGAATAGAAATTTTAGCAGTGGCAAATATAGAAGAATTAATAACTTTAAGAAATGCAGGAATAACTACTGATATATTAATGTTAACCCCGACTCCAATAAAAGAAGAATTAGAAATTTTAATAGGAAATAATGCGATAATAACGATTAGTTCGAGGAAAGATGCTGAAGTAGCAAATGAAATTGCAAAAGAAGGAAAAACCATAAGGACACATATAGCAATAGATACAGGATTTGGAAGATATGGATTTTTGTATAATGATGACAATTTAAAAAATGTATTACAAAATCTAGATCCGAATATAAAAATTGAAGGATTATTTTCGCATTTTTCATTTGCGTATTATGAAAATAATTGTTGGACGAAGAAACAGTTTAACAGATTTATAGATGCTTTACAAATATTTCGCTCATTGAATATAGATTTGAAAATGGTGCATATCTGTAATTCAGCAGCATATTTAAATTATTATAATATGCATCTTAATGCGGCAAGAATAGGATCAGCAATTTTAGGACGAGTAGATAATAACAAAATAGGTCTAAAAAAAATCGGACAAATTAAATCTCAAGTAACAGAGATAAAAATATTACCTAAAGGATATAATGTAGGATATTTAAATATATTTAAGACAAAAAAAGAAACAAAAATAGCCATAATTCCAGTAGGATATATGGATGGATTTTATGCTGGAACAAAAAATGATATGTTTAGGTTTAGAGATAAATTAAGAAATATAAAGGAAATAATAAAAAAGAATAAAATAGAAATTGAGATAAATGGCAAAAAATATCCTATAATTGGAAAAGTTGGTATGTATCATATTACTGTAGATATTACGGGAAGTGACATTAAAGAAGGAGATTATGTGTATTTAAATGTAAATATTATGCATGTAGATAGCAATTTAAGAAGGGAGTTTGTATAAAACATGGAAGAAACGAAAATAAATTTTTTTAAAAGAGTAAAAAAAGCCATTTTTAATTTTGATGAATATAATATTTTTGCAAATGAAAAGACTTCAAAAGCATTTTGGTATATTTTTAATTGTATTTTGATTTCTGTACTTTTGATATCTCTAGTAACTACATACAAGATATACCAGGTATCTAAATCACTTGCAGATGTCTTTATAAACGAAGTCGTAGATTTTAAAATCGAAAATGGTAAGCTTGAATTAGAAGATGATGTTAAATTTGAATATAAAGATGATTTAAACAGTATTCAGATATTAGTAGATACTAATAAAGAAAACATAGAAGATAAAAATTATAGTAATATAATTGCATTTTTAAATGATAAAGTGTATGTTTATACACAAGGTGAAGATATGCAACTATTTTATACAAATATTTTTAATGAAGATTTTCAAAAATCAGATATTGATGCAATTTTAACAGACAGCAACATAAAAAAGGTTAATGCAATTTTATTTATTATATTGTTTATCAGCAGTTTTATAATATATACAATAAGTATTTTATTTGATGTATTAATATTGTCATTAGTAGGTCTTGTATTAAATCTATTTATTAAAACCAACTTGAAATATAAAAATATATTTAATATATCAATATATTCGATTACACTTTCAATAATACTTCTTATCGTTTATACAATTATAAATACGTTAACATATTTTGAAATTCCATATTTTAATTTGGCATATTATGCAATTTCATATGTTTATATAATTACTGTAATATTTATGAATAAATCAGATGAAATAAAAAATACTCAGGAACTTTTTGTAAAAGAAAAAATAAATGAAAATGTAGGAAACAAACTAGATGAACTAGAGAATGAGAAACAGAAGGAGAAAAAAGAGAAAAAGGAAAGAGAAGAAAATAAAAAAGAAGGGAAACCTGCAGAAAACAATGGTTAAGGTTTAGGAGGAGATTATGAAAGACAAACCAAAAAATAAAGATATTGTTTCTATAATAATAATATCAATACTTGTAATAGCAATGCTAATAGGAATAGTGACAATTATAAAACAAGGAACAGAAAAAGAAAAACAACAAGAAAAATTAGCATATACAGAGCTAATACAAAAAATAGGGAATGGAGAAATTGAAAGAATAGAGCTAAGCGAGAACTCTAATTCTGCAAAGATTAAAATAAAAAATGTAGAAGAAGAAGAAAAAATACAAGTACCTAACAGACAAGCTTTTATAGAATTAATACAAGATGAAATAAAAGAACGGCAACTATGTTGAGCTAGTACAAAAAGAAGTTCCATTAATTCAAAAGATATTAAGTTCTATTGTAAGCTTTTTGCCAACCATAATGATTGTAATTTTATTTATCGTAATTTTACAAATGCAAGGCTTAGGAGATAAAGGAAAAGTTTATGATTCTGACAAAGGCAAAGAAACAAATGTTACTTTTCAAGATGTTGCAGGCTTGGAGGAAGAGAAAACAGAGCTTATTGAAATAGTAGAATTTCTAAAAAAACCAAAGAAATTTCATGAAATGGGGGCAAAAATACCAAAAGGAATATTGCTTTGTGGAAAACCGGGTACAGGTAAGACTTTAATTGCAAAAGCAATTGCAGGAGAAGCAGGAGTACCGTTTATATCAATGAGTGGATCTGAATTTATTGAGATGTTTGCAGGACTAGGAGCATCACGTGTAAGAAAATTATTCGAAAAAGCTAAAAAAATATCTCCTTGTATAATTTTCATAGATGAAATAGATGCTATTGGCTCAAGAAGAACAAATGCTAGTGGGGCAGAATCAGAGAATAATCAAACACTAAATCAGTTGTTAGTTGAAATGGATGGATTTGAAACAAATGAAACGATAATAGTACTAGCTGCAACCAATAGACCAGAAATGTTAGATAAAGCATTGTTAAGGCCAGGAAGATTTGATAGACAAATAGTAATTGCAGCTCCTGATGCAAAAGGTAGAGAGGAGATATTAAAAATTCATGCTGAAAATAAAAAAATAGAACCAAATGTGGATTTAAAAGAAATTGCGCTAGATACTGCTGGATTTACTGGAGCAGAGCTTGCAAATGTATTAAATGAAGCCGCAATTACAGCAACAATAAATAAGCATACTGCAATTACAAAAACAGATATTGAAGATGCAGTTAAAAAAGTTACTGTAGGTCTAGAAAAGCATAGTAGGGTAATTTCAGAAAAAGATAAAAAATTAACTGCTTATCATGAAGCAGGGCATGCTATAGTAAGCAAATTTTTAGAAACACAGTTAGACGTAAAGGAAGTATCAATAATTCCGAGAGGCGTAGCAGGAGGATATACAATGTATAAAACCAATGAAGATAAATACTATGTTTCTAAAACAGAGATGAAAGAAAAGTTAGTAGCTTTGCTTGGAGGAAGAGCAGCAGAACAAGTTGCTTTAAATGATATATCTACGGGTGCAAGTAATGATATAGAGGTTGCTACAGAAATTGCAAAAGATATGGTTACAAAATATGGAATGAGCGATAAAGTAGGACCAATAAATTTAGAAGTAAAAGACAAGTATGAGATACAACCATTAGGAGAAAACATAGATGAACTGGTTGGACAAGAAGTAAAAGTACTTATAGATACAGCTTATAGTAAAGCACAAGAAATCTTAATAAATAATATGGATAAACTTCATGCAGTATCAGAAAGACTATTGGAAAAAGAAATTATATCTGCAGAAGAATTTGAAACCTTTTTTAAATAATTGTAATAAAATTGTTGTATAAATGAAATATATGTGATATAAAATGAATATAAAAGTCATATAATATGAAAGGTGGGAATATGGTGGAAAATAATGAAATAAAAGATAAAAAAACCATATTAATTGTTGATGATGAAAAACCAATAGTAGATATTTTAGTTTATAACTTAGAAAAAGAAGGATATTTAACTTTATCTGCAAATGATGGAATAGAAGCAATAGATATTGCACTTAATAAGAAACCGGATTTAATTCTCCTAGACATAATGCTTCCAAAAGCAGATGGATTAACAGTATGTAAAAAAGTTAAAGCAGCAATGAATATTCCAATATTAATGCTTACAGCTAAAGATGAAGAAATAGATAAAATTTTAGGTCTTGAATTAGGAGCAGATGATTATATTACAAAACCTTTTAGCGTAAGGGAATTAATTGCAAGAATAAAAGCAAATTTAAGAAAAGTTGATATAAATTCTGCATCCAAAGATGAAAGACAATCAAAGGGAGATACTTCAGAAAAGATAAAAATTGGAAAACTTGTATTAGATTTAGACAAATTTGAAACACGAATTAATGATAAATTAATAAATTTAACATTAAGGGAATTTGAAGTATTAAAATTTTTAGCATTACAGAATGGGCAAATTGTTACTCGAGAGACTTTGCTTGAAAAAGTATGGGGATATGAATATTATGGAGATATAAGGACAGTAGATGTTACGATTAAAAGAATTAGAAGTAAAATAGAGGATGATACTGCAAATCCTAAAATTTTAATGACCAAAAGAGGGGTAGGATATTATATACAAGCTCAAGAATAAAGCAAGAAGGATGAAATTAATGTTTAAAAGTTTACAAATTAAAATTATATTAATAATAATGCTTGTAGGCATAGTAATGCTTGCAGGCTTTGAATATCTAATGATTACAGAAATGAAAACATTAGATATAACAGAAAATATCATTGCTAAAAACCAGCAAATTGCGGCAATAAGCCTAATAGCGTATTTGGTTATATCTTTTATAATAATTTTATTTGCAACCAAAACGGTATCAAAACCAATAAATAAACTTATTGAAAGCGCAAAGCAAATAGCAAGTGGACAAGATATAGTAATTGAAGATAGAAAAGAAGAAAAAAGTAAAACAGATATAGATGAATTAACAGATGCTTTTAATGGAATGATAAAAGGTTTAAGTGAAAATTTAAATGAAATGACAAGGCAAAAAAAACAAATAGAAACAATATTGTTTCATATGACAGATGGCATAATAGCATTTGATATGAATGGGGATATCATACATATAAATCCTGCAGCAATTAGACTTCTTAATATTAGTGAAAAAGATAAAACATTTAATGACATTTTTGGCAAAATTAATTCAGAAATTAATATGGAAAAAATCATTTATTTAGAAGAATGGGCAACAACAGTAGAAAAAATAGAGATAAATGGCAGACACATCAATTTGTTTTTTGCACCTTTTAAAGATGAAAATGATAGACCTTCTGGTATTATGGTGCTTGCTCAAGATATTACAGAACATGTTAAATTAGACAACATGAGAAAAGAATTTATTGCAGATGTTTCACATGAACTAAAAACACCACTGACTTCTATAATGGGATATGCAGAAACATTAGCAAGCTCAGAGTATGATAAAGAACTGCAAGATAAATTCTTAAATGTAATAATAAATGAATCTGCAAGAATGGCAAAGTTAGTTTCAGACTTACTAACACTTTCAAAACATGATAATGCTCAAACTAAATGGGAAAAAACGGAAATTGATTTAGGCGAACTAGTAAAAAAATGCCAAGAAAAATTACAAATAGAAATTGATAAAAAACAGCAAAAAGTAGAATGTTTAGTAACAGCAAATGTTCCGCCAATATATGCAGACAAAGATGGAATAGAAAGAGTCGTACTAAATATACTTTCAAACAGTATAAAATATACTCAAGATGGTGGAACAATTAGAATATATGTTGGTTTTCTTTATAATGATGCGTATATTAAGGTAATTGACAATGGTATTGGAATACCGGAAAAAGATTTAGATAGAATTTTTGAAAGGTTTTACAGAGTAGACAAAGCACGTTCTAGAGAACTAGGAGGAACAGGACTTCGGATTGTCAATAGCAAAAGAAATATTAGATAGAAATGGTGGAAGAATAGATATAAGAAGCATTGTAGGAAAAGGAACAGAAGTTGTAATAACAATTCCAACAAAATAAGGACTTAGTATAATATAATACAAAATTTCAATCTAATTCAAAACAAAAAAACGAGCTAAGCTCGTTTTTTTGTTAATGATGATATACTACATTTTTTGCTCGCCAGGCATTATATAATCAATAATACCATAAATAAGAGCACCAATTATTGCAGATAGCCAAGAAATAGAATATCCAGCAACGAAAAATTGTGTAACATAAAGAATAACTGCAGATAGAATAAAACCTACAAAACCTTTACCAAATGGACTAGCATGAAGATTTGTTAATTTTACAATTAGATAATCTAATATTGTAAGAACAATAGCAGCTATTACTAAAGACCAGATATTATTAATTGTAAATCCAGGTGTAAAAAATGCTGTTATTGCTAAAACAACAGCAGCAGCAATCATTCTACCAATGATTTGCCAAGCAGTGCTAGTTCCCGATGTAGTTCCGAGTATTAATTTGCCCATTATCATTTGCCATCTTAAAATAAACCTCCTTACTTTAAATATATCTATAAATTTTGCTTTGTTTTTTAGGTGTTTATATTAATATTATTTTCAAAAAAATAATAAATATACAAAAAAATAAAGTATAAAAATTTATAGACTGCAAAAAATAAAAATATAGCAAAATATATAAGAGGAGAAAAAATGTTAAATACTTTTATAAGAGTAATAATATTATACATATTAGTACTTATAATTATGCGATTAATGGGCAAAAGAGAAATTGGACAAATGCAACCATTTGAATTAGTTATTGCAATAATGATTGCTGATTTAGCTTCAATTCCAATGGCTGATATAGGAATTCCCTTATCTAATGGAATAATACCGATTCTTGCATTATTGCTTTTGCAATTACTAATTTCAATAATAAATGTAAAAAGTATAAAATTAAGAAAATTTATATGTGGGTCTCCATCAATATTGATATATAGAGGAAAAATACAAGAAAAAACTTTAAAAAAAGAAAAAATTACTATAAATGAACTAGAAGAAAGATTAAGACAGAATAATGTATTTAGCTTTGGAGATGTAGAATATGCAATATTAGAAACAAGTGGGCAAGTAACAGTTATTCAAAAACCAAACAAGAAGAATTTAACCCCTGAAGATTTGGGACTGAATCTAGAGTATGAAGGAATTCCTTACGATCTTGTAATAGATGGTAAAGTAATGAATCAAAATTTAAAGTCTATTGGAAAGGATTATAATTGGCTAAAAAAACAAACAGAAAAGTTTAATATAAAGCCAGAAGAAGCTTTAATAGTTACTTTTAATGGAAAGGAACAAATCTTTTGTCAAGCAAAAGAAAAAAAATAAAATGAAAGAAATCTGTATAATAATTGTTATATTAGTATTAATTATTGGCACAGCAATTTGGGTGCAAAGTTATTTAAATAATACGACAGAATATTTGTTAAAAGATTTAAAAATTTTAGAAAAAGAATTAATATCATCTAAAGAAGATAACAACAGAGGAAATATAGTAAAAAAAGGAAATGAGATAAGAAATAAATGGAATAAAATAGAAAATGGATGGGCAATTATAATATTACATGATGAATTAGATATGATAGAAACATCATTAATTAAAATGTCTGCTAATATTGAATATGGTACAATTTCAGACAGTATTGAGGAACTAGAAAATCTAATATTTTTAGTAGAACATATTTCAGATAAAGAAGAATTTAATCTAAAAAATATATTTTAAACTAAACTCTTCTTCAAATATTATATAATATCTTCTTTTATTAATAAGTTATTTAAAGCTTTTTGACCAGAGCTACTCATTTCTATTAGTGGCAACCTTGGTTTTCCAACGTTAAAACCTATCATATTTAAAGCAGATTTTATAGGAATAGGATTTACTTCACTAAAAAGCAACTTGTTTAGTGGTAATATTTTTAACTGTAACTCTTTTGCAGTATTTATATTACCATTTAAATATTCTATAACCATATCATGCATAGTATAAGGTAAAATATTTGATACAACTGATATTACACCAATTCCACCTAAAGATAAAATAGGAACTACTTGGTCGTCATTTCCTGAATATATATTTAATTTATCTTTACAAATTGAAGCAATTTCCGCAATTTGAGAGATATTTCCACTCGCTTCCTTTACAGCAACAATATTCTTTTCTTTAGATAGTTCAAGACAGATATCAGGAGAAATATTTACACCTGTTCTACTAGGTACATTATATAAGATAATAGGAAGATTTGTAGAATGTGCGATTTCTAAATAATGTTTAACCAGACCTTCATTTGTAGTTTTGTTATAATATGGACTTACTATTAAAAGTCCATCTACACCAACATCTTCTGCGTATTTCGAAAGCTCTATTGCAGATTGAGTACAATTACTACCAGTTCCAGCGATAACCGGGATTCGCTTATGTACGGTATCTACAACAAATTTTATAGTTTCTTTTTTTTCTATTAAAGACATTGTTGCACTTTCACCTGTTGTACCACATACAATAATTGCATCTGCTGAATTTTTAATTTGAAATTCAATTAATTTTCTAAATTCATCAAAATTAATTCCATCTTCTGTAAACGGGGTGACAATAGCAGTTCCGTGCCCCTTTAAAAATAACTTTTTTCAAAAAAATACACCTCCTCTAATTAATTAGTTTTTTAATTATTTGAACAGCATTACTTGCAGCACCTTTTCTTATATTATCTGCAACAACCCAAAGATTTAAGCCGTTTTCAACACTTTCATCACGGCGAATTCTACCAACAAAAACTTCATCTTTACCATTTGCCTTTTCAGATAATGGATATATATTGTTTGAAGGTTCATCTAAAACAATGATGCCTGGAAAATTTTCTAAGCATTTTTTTACATCAGATAAAATAAAAGGGTTTTCAAATTCAATATTTATTGATTCACTATGAGAATTTAAAATAGGCACTCTTACTGCAGTAGCAGTTATTTTTAAATCAGGCTTATGCAAAATTTTTCTAGTTTCATTAATCATCTTCATTTCTTCTTTTGTATAGCCATTATCAAGAAAAATATCAATATGTGGGATACAACTCTTCGAAATAGCGTAAGGAAATTTTTTTGGATCAAGTCCGTTTAATGTGTTATTTAAATCATCAATACCATTTTTACCAGCTCCAGAAACAGCTTGATAAGTTGAATAAATGATTCTTTTTATAGAATATACATTATCTAATGCTTTTAGAGGTAAAACTGCTTGAATAGTGGAACAATTAGGGTTAGATATAATACCATTATTTGAAAAGATATCTTCTGGGTTAACTTCAGGGACAACAAGAGGAACATCTTCTTCCATTCGAAAAACACTACTATTATCTACAACAATGCAATTTTTTGAAACAGCAATAGGGGCATACTTTTTAGAAATATCACCACCTGCAGAGAAAATAGCAAAATCAAATCCTTCATCAAAAGAATGTTCATCTAATTCATAAACAGTGTATTCTGAACCTAAAAATTTTATTTTTTTACTTGCAGAATTTTTAGATGCAAAAAGTTTATACTCTGAAATGGGAAGCTTCATTTCTTCTAATACTTGTAGGGCAGAGCGACCAACTACACCAGTTGCTCCAACAATAGCTAGTTTGTATTTTTTCATAAATATCACCTAAAATAATATATTATATGAAAAATAAAAATGTGAATAAAAATAGGAAAGCTATTTAAAACTTTCCTATTTTGTATTGTTTAAAGTAAAATCTTTTTACCAATTTCATTTACTGTGCCAGCTCCCATGGTAAGGACAATATCATAAGGGCAAGCTCTAGTTTTTATGTATTTAGCAATTTCATCGAAACTACTTATATATATAGCTTTCTTCCCAAGAGAATTTATCTTCTCGACTAAATTTGTGGCAGAAATGTCAAATGTATTTTTTTCTCTAGCAGCATATATATCTGTTATAATTATATTGTCAAAACCTACAAGAGCTTTAGCAAAATCATCTAAATGAAATTTAGTTCTGCTATATGTATGTGGTTGAAATATAACCCAAGATTGACGATATTTTTTTTGAGATAAAGCATTAAATGTTGCTGAAATCTCGCTAGGATGATGTGCGTAATCATCATAAACGAATATATTATTATATGAACCAATAAGTTCGAATCTGCGATTTGCACCAGTAAATTTTAATAGGGCAGATTTTATAATATGTCTATCTATTCCATACATAGTACATAATGCAATACATGCCAATGCATTCGAAACATTATGAATTCCAGGAACAGATAATTTAAATTCACCAAAGTATGAATTATTATAATAGACATCAAATTTTCCAAATCCTTGACTGTCAAAATTAATATTTCTAGCTACAAAATTAGCTTTTCTATTTTCTAACGAGTATGTTATAACTCTAGCGTAGGTATTTTCTCTTAAATGAGAACAATTTTTATCATCAGCATTTACAACAAGAAAGCCATCTTTAGGAAGAAGTGAGGCATATTTTGCAAAAGCTGTTTTTATATTATCTATATTTTTAAAATAATCTAAATGGTCATTGTCTATATTTAAAACAACTGCTGATTTTGGATTGAATTTTAGAAAACTTTCTACATATTCACAAGCTTCTAAAATAAAATAATCACTATTACCAACTCGATAATTTCCTGAAATAGCTTTTAAATATGCTCCGATTTGAATGGTAGGGTCTAGTTCAGCTTCTAAAAAACACATTGATATCATAGATGAAGTTGTTGTTTTACCATGAGTGCCTGAAATCCCAATAGTATTTGAATATATTCTTGTAAGAAAACCAACGAAATCAGCGCGTTCGACTATAGGAATATTATTTTCTCTAGCACAAATAAGTTCTGGATCATCTTGTTTTACGGCTGCAGAATATATAACAAAATCAGCCTTTTCAACTAAGTTTGTTGCATGACCAATAGATACAAAAATTCCGTGACTTGAAAGTCTATCTGTAATTTTACTTTTTGTACAATCAGAACCTGTTACAAAAATTCCCCAATTATGTAATATTTCAGCAATACCACTCATACTGATACCACCTATACCAATCATATGAATATGTTTATATTGTTTTAAATTATCAATCGAATTAAGATTAAACATTTTATTCCACCTTCTTAAAATTATAAGCTGGTACTATTATACACTGATAATGATAAATTTTCAAGATTATCTAGTGACATTATGGTTATTTGTTTCAAAGTATTCCATTTTAATCTGCTCCATCTTGCGGGATTTAGGGTATTTTCTTTTCCCTTCAGGTTCGAAAAGAAAAGCGCTGCATCACCGTAAAACTACTATATTTACATAGTAATTAACGAATCCACACTAATATCAATATATTAATATGTACTATAATGCTAAGTGTGACAATAAGATAATAAAAACAAAATAAAAATATATTGTAAAAAATAGAAGGAAAAAATATTATTTTGGCGAATAATATTATTGTACATGAAAATGTACAAAAAATCTTTGGAAAAGGCGGTGCACTAAATGAACATAACAGACGTACGTTTAAGAAAAGTAAATTCAGAAAACAGAATGAAAGCTGTTGCTTCTGTAACTTTTGATAATGAATTCGTAATTCACGATATTAAAGTTATCGAAAGTCAAAATGGATTATTTATAGCTATGCCAAGCAGAAAAACTCCAAATGGAGAATTTAAAGACATAGCACATCCAATCAATGCTGAGACAAGAGAAAAAATTCAAAAAGCTATATTAGAAGCATATGATGCTCCTGAAGCTGAAACAGAATCAGCAGAATAATAATAAATGAAAAAAAGTGACCATAGGTCACTTTTTTTTGCTTTTATATAAAATAAAAGCTTTGCTAAAATTCATAAAGAAAAAGGAAGTGTCGGTTGGACATTTTCTTTTCGTGCTTTAGCCTAAGAAAAGAAAATGTCCAACCGACAGCAAGATGGAGCGGATTATATATTAATTAGTCTGAACTATAACGAATATTTTGAAAAATTTTCTATATTTGTCTTGATATTTTTTCCTTAATATTGTATGATGTTATAGTAAAAAGATAAGGAGGATTATGTAATGAAAAAAGTATTAATAGGAGTAGTAACATTAATTATCACAATTATGATATTCATAGTACCATCAGTTTATGCGACATCAGAAGATAATGATGCACTAAAGACAACAGTTACATACCAACAAAATAAAGAAACAGATTTAGCAACAACCAATAATAATGAGGAAGATTTGACAGAAGAAACAAAGAACAAAGTATTAGCATTTAAAAACGAATCAGAAAAAGAAATAGCAAAATATAAAGAAAAATATAATTCTGATACATATGGATTAACAGCCTATATTTTAAATAAAGTTAGATTTTATAGTATACCAGTATGTTTTATAGGTATAGTAATAGGAGCTCTATACCAATTTGTGCTAGGTACAAGAAGATTAGACAAAAAACATAAAGGATTTAATTTAATATTTACTTTTGTTACATTACTTGTAATATGCCAAATATTGCCTTTAATATTCGCAATAATAGTTTTAAATTGGAGGGGTTAAAAGCATGAAAGTTTTATTTGCACTTAATAATGATAATGTTTCTAATGCAATAATTAAAAAATATCAAAAACAATATAAGGAAATAATATCATATAAAAATGTATATTACTTTAATGCTATTTTGAAGGAATTACAAAAAGATAAAACTTATGACAGAGTGGTAATAAGTGAAGATTTAGAGCCATTCTCGAACAATGATTACAACACAATAGATAAATTCATTTTTGAGAAACTAGACAAAATAAGTGATGAAGCAACAAATCAAAATGGCGATGATATAGAAATAATTTTAATATGTTCTGATAGGGTTAATCAATCAGATAGCATGTTAGTAAAACTTTTTGGATTGGGTATTTATAACGCAATAGTTGGTAAAGACAGACAAATTGAGACGGTTTGTAAATTAATAAATCAGCCAAGATCAAAAAAAGAAGCAAAAATTTATTATAAAATTGAAGTAAATGATGTTAATTACAAACGAGAAGATGAAAATAGTGTTAGCGAGACAGAAGTACAAAATATTTTGGCTCACTATAAAAGACTAGGGAAAGATGAAGATAGGTATGTAGATAGTTTTAATACAATAGTGGCACAATATAATGATGAACAATTAAAATTAATAATTAAAGTTTTACCACTAAATGTTAAAGCTGTATTAGAGGAAAAATCACCTAAATATCAGGAGTTAGCAACTTTTAGTAAAACTGTAAACAATGGACCGGCATATAATAAGTTAAAAAATGTAAAAAAGGATCCGATTGCAGTTAAAATGATAAAAGATGAATCTGGTAAAACTAAATTGACAAAACCTATTGTTATACCAAATGCTTTAAAAGGTAAAGAAATAAAAAAAGTAATTGAGACAGAAAACCCTAAAACAGAACAAATATCTAATATTAATAGAGTATATGAAGAAGAACAAAAAGAAAACAGCGTAAAAGAAGAAACGATTCTGTCAAAAGCAAATGAAGAAAAAAGGGGAAGAGGAAGACCTAAAAAACAGATAGAAGAACCTATACAAGAACAACCAAAAAGAGGAAGAGGAAGACCAAAAAAAGAAAACTCAGAAAACATTACACAAAATGGTGAAATAGATACCTTTAATTTAGTAGATAACATAGAAGTGCCAGAAATAAAGGTGGATGCCAAACCACAGATACCAGAAGTAGATATGGCTGATGAAATAGACTTATTTAATATGGGAAATGAAGAAGAAGAAGAAAAAGAAACAGAAGCAGTGGACTTATTTAATATTGACGAAGAAGAACAATCTACACAAGAAAACGAAGACGAAACGATAGATTTATTTAATATAGATGAAGAAGAGCAAACATCACAAAAAGATGAAAAAGAAACAGTAGATTTGTTTAATATATCAGATGATAAAAAAACAGAAAAAGAAGAAAATGATGTAATAGATTTATATGATTTTGAATCTAATGTTAATGAAACAGAAAATCAAAATGAGAATAAAGTAAATGAGATAGTTCCTAATAAAAATTACAGCATTCAAAACAATCAAAATACTTTAATTACAAAAGAAAATAAAATTGTATGTTTTGTAGGAACGACCAAAAATGGTACATCATTTTTAGTAAATAATGTTGCAGAAATGCTTTCTCAAATGAATATACCGACTGCTATTTTAGATATGACGAAAACAAAAAATGCATATTATATATATACAAAAAATGAAGAAAATTTAAGAACTATTGCAACACAATCAATAAAAAAACTAGAGACAGGAATTGATAGAGGAATAGAGGTACATAAAAATTTAACAGTATATACATCTTTACCAGATGAAGATATTGAGATTCAAAACGTAAGTACTATACTTGAAACATTAGCCAATAAATATGCAGTAGTTTTAATAGATTGTGATTTTAGCACACCTGTAGAGTTTTTCGAAAAAGCAAATGAATTATATTTAATACAAACACAAGATATCTTGACAATCCAACCACTAACAGCTTTTTTGAGAAACTTAAAAGCAAAAGGCATATTAAGACAAGAAAAAATTAAAATTGTTATAAACAAAGAGCAAAAAATAAAAGGTCTAACAGATAAAGTTTTAATTGGCGGAATAGCTTATTATAATGACCCGGGAATGTCATTTATGACAGAATTATTTAATAAAGATAATGTATTGTTTTGCAAAATTCCATTTGAAATGCAAAATTATGCAAAATACCTATCAGGAATAGTAGATTGCACAATAAATCTTAATGGATACACAAAACAATTTATGAATGCATTACACGAATTAACCGCAATGGTATACCCATTAATTAATAAGCCAAAATATTCGCCTAGAGGGAATAAAAAGAAAAATAATAAAAATCAAGAAATTTTTTCTAGTCAAGTAAATGATACATTAAATAAGATGAAAAATACTTATTAAAAATAATAAAGAGGTGATAATTCTGAACGGGGCAGCACTCACACTAATAATAGTTCTTGTACTAATGATATTTGGACTTATTATTTATAATTTATCAATATATAAGAAAATTAAACAATTGAGTAATACGAATGAAAAGGTATCAAACTTGTCAGTGTTACAAAAATTTATAGAAACAATTGGACAAGATATACCTGCAGATGAAAAAATAAAAACCATTAACAACATAATCATAGAGAAGTATAATATAAAATATTCTTCTATAGTTGTATTCAATGGCGTAGAATATATATTAAAAGCAACCAATGTAGATGAAAGATTTTCAGAAGTGTTAACAAATTTACATAATGACGAAATGTTTAAAGATAGTATTCTTACAGCAACTCCAAAGTATGTTACAATAAACAATGCAAATGAAAAATTAAGTTATCAACAGGATGAAATGGCACGTTCAAAATCAGCTATGTTTTTCCCATTATACATAGACAACATTTATATTGGATATTGGATTATAGAAAGTGAACAAATGCATGCTTTCGATAATTTAGATACAAGTATTTTAAGAACTATTAGAGACAATATTGTTTCAGTTTTAAAAACTCTATCATATCAAAATACAGTAGAAAATATTCATAGAAAAGACACAACAACAGGATTATATTCAGCAGAATATTTATATGGAAAAGGAAAAACTGTTATTGATGGATATGACGAATCATCAATTTGCATGTTTACTATAAATAATATAGAAGAAATTAATGAACAATACGGAAGAACAGTAGGAACAGAAATGATTAAAGAAGTGGCTGAAGTTGTAAAAGATAATATTTCTGATGAATACATATTTGTAAGATATATGGGACCTAAATTTGCAATTGTTTTTACAGGTGTGGATGGAGAATCTGTATCAGGGTTTGTAAAGAGTATAAAGGAATATATAGAAGAAATTAAAGTAAAAACAGGAAAGACAAAAAATAAGAAATCGAAAGAGGAAATTATGGCGGTTCCACTTACTAATTTTGTAATTGCTACATATTATAAAGGAACGGGTATAGAAGAACTTACAAAAAAACTAGAAGATTATTTAAATGAATCAGAAAAAACAGATAGTAAAATTGTTTGTATATAGAAAAAATAAAAAATAATATGATTAGGAGGATTTGGAATGGTAAATGATGAAACAATGAATTTTAAGGTTGAAAAAGATAGAAGCGACAAAATCCAAGTGGTTTTAAAAGAAGTATATAATGCTTTACAAGAAAAAGGCTACAATCCAGTTAATCAAATAGTTGGTTATATATTATCTGGTGATCCTACATATATTACTAGCTATAATAATGCTAGAAATACTATTAGAACAGTAGAACGAGATGAGCTATTAGAAGAAATGGTAAAAAAATATATAGGAATAGATAAATAATATGAAAAGAATTTTATCAATAGATTATGGAGATGTGCGAACTGGAATTGCTATAACTGACCCACTAGGGATAACAGCACAAGGGTTAAAAACTATTACATCTAATCGGTAATGATAAAAAAATATTAGCTGAGTTAGATACAATTTTACAAGAATATGAAATAGATACAATTGTTGTAGGAATGCCAACAAACATGAAAGGCGAAAAGACTGAGAGAACTTTGAGTACAGAAAGTTTTATACATAAACTTAAATGCAAATATAATAAAATAAAAATAGAAACAATAGATGAAAGGCTCACAACTGTGCAAGCACATAGGACAATGAATGAGCTTCGGTGTAGAATCTAAAAATAAAAAAAACATTGTAGATACAATATCAGCAGTATATATATTAGAAGTTTATATAAATAAAAATGATAATAAAAACGAGAAAGTTTAATAATGAAGAAATTTTCTCGTTTTTCGCCATTTTACTTGACATATTGCATGTAAAATGATAGAATATATCGCGTTAATGTTTAATTTTAGGAGGTGAATATCAAGTGCCAACAATTAACCAATTAGTAAGAAAAGGTAGAAAAACAAGTACTACAAAATCTACAGCACCAGCATTACAAAAAGGATTTAACTCAAAACTAAATAGACAAACAAATAATAGAGCACCACAAAAAAGAGGTGTATGTACAGTAGTAAAAACAGTAACACCTAAGAAACCAAACTCTGCTTTAAGAAAAGTTGCAAGGGTTAGACTTTCAAATGGATATGAAGTAACATCATATATCCCAGGAATAGGTCACAATTTGCAAGAACACAGCGTAGTATTAATCAGAGGTGGAAGGGTAAAAGATATCCCTGGTGTTAGATACCACATTATTAGAGGTACTTTAGATACAGCAGGTGTAAAAGATAGAATGCAAGCTAGATCTAAGTATGGTGCAAAAAAACCAAAAAAATAGACCATAAGGACTATTCTAAAAAGTGTTAATGAAGATATGTAATAAAATTTATATAGATAATTAGCGCTTGACTGAAGCAAAATAGTTTCAGAGTAACTTTGATATTTTAGTATAAAATATCTATTAATTAAAGAAAAGGAGTGAAGAAAAAGTGCCAAGAAGAGGATATATAGCAAAAAGAGATGTTTTACCAGATCCAATATATAATAGCAAAGTTGTTACAAAATTAATAAACAATGTAATGTTAGATGGTAAAAAGACAGTTGCTCAAAAAATTGTATATGATGCATTCAATATTGTTAAAGAAAAACAAGGAAGAGATGCATTAGAGGTTTTTGAGGAAGCATTAAATAATGTTATGCCAGTTCTTGAAGTTAAAGCAAGACGTGTAGGTGGAGCAACATACCAAGTTCCAATCGAAATTAGAGCAGAAAGAAGACAAACTCTAGGATTAAGATATTTAGTAAGTTATGCTAGAAACAGACATGAGAAAACAATGGCTGAAAAATTAGCAAACGAAATTATTGATGCAGTTAACATGACTGGCGGAGCATTCAAGAAAAAAGAAGAAATGCATAGAATGGCTGAAGCTAATAAAGCTTTTGCTCACTACAAGTTTTAAAAATAGGAGGAAAAAATAATGTCAAACAGAGCGTTTCCATTAGAGAGAACAAGAAATATAGGAATAATGGCTCATATTGATGCTGGCAAAACAACAACAACAGAGAGAATTTTATTCTATACAGGAAAAACTCATAAAATTGGTGAAGTTCACGAAGGTGCAGCTACAATGGACTGGATGGAACAAGAGCAAGAAAGAGGTATTACTATTACTTCTGCTGCTACAACTTGCCAATGGTTAAATCATAGAATAAATATTATTGATACACCAGGTCACGTTGATTTTACAGTTGAAGTTGAGAGATCTTTAAGAGTATTAGATGGATCTGTAACAGTATTTTGTGCAAAAGGTGGAGTTCAACCACAATCAGAAACTGTTTGGAGACAAGCTGATAAATACCAAGTACCAAGAATGGCTTATGTAAATAAAATGGATACTACAGGTGCAGATTTTTTTGCATGTGTAAAACAAATGAAAGAAAGATTAAATGCAAATGCAATTCCTGTAGAAATACCAGTTGGTGCAGAAGATTCTTTTAAAGGAATTGTTGATTTAATTAGAATGAAAGCCCTTATTCATAAAGATGATTTAGGAAAAGAAATTGAAGAAACAGAGATCCCAGAGGAATTAAAAGAGACTGCAGAAAAATTTAGAGCCCAAATGGTTGAAGCAGCCGCAGAACAAGATGATGAATTAATGATGAAATATTTAGATGGTGAAGAACTTTCTGAAGATGAAATCAAAAAAGGTTTAAGAATTGGTACAATAGCAAATAAAATAGTACCTGTTTGCTGTGGTTCATCATATAAAAATAAAGGCGTTCAAGAGCTATTAAATTATATAGTAGCATTTATGCCATCACCATTAGATGTACCTCATATAAAAGGTGTTGATTTAGATGGTAATGAGACAGAAAGAAAAACATCAGATACAGAACCATTTGCAGCATTAGCATTCAAAATTGCAACAGACCCATTTGTTGGAAAATTATGCTTTTTTAGAGTATATTCAGGAACATTAGAGTCTGGTTCAACAGTATTAAATGCTAATAAAGATAAAAAAGAAAGAATAGGAAGAATACTTCAAATGCATGCAAACCACAGAGAAGACATTGAAAAAGTATATGCGGGAGATATCGCAGCAGCAGTTGGCTTAAGAGAAGTTACAACAGGTGACACATTATGTGATATTAACCATCCAGTTATACTAGAATCTATGGAATTCCCAGAACCAGTTATTGAAATAGCTATAGAGCCAAAAGATAAAGTAGCTCAAGAAAAAATGGGTATTGCACTTGCTAAACTTTCAGAAGAAGACCCAACATTTAAAACATATACAAATCATGAAACAGGTCAAACTATCATTGCTGGTATGGGTGAATTACACTTAGATATTATAGTAGATAGATTAAAAAGAGAATTTAAGGTTGAATGTAATGTAGGTAAACCACAAGTTTCTTATAAAGAAACAATTAGAAATAAGGTAAGAGTAGAAGGAAAATTCATTCGTCAATCTGGTGGTCGTGGACAATATGGACACGTATGGATCGAATTAGAACCATTAGAGCCTGGAAAAGGAATTGAATTCGAAAGCAAAATCGTTGGTGGTGTTGTTCCAAAAGAATATGTAAAACCAACGGAAGAAGGTATTCGTGAGGCTGCTGAAAGCGGAATTCTTGCAGGATACCCAGTTATAGACTTCAAAGCTACTTTAGTAGATGGTTCTTACCATGATGTTGACTCTTCAGAAATGGCATTCAAAATAGCTGGTTCAATGGCATTCAAAGAAGGATGTAAACAAGCAAAATCAGTTATATTAGAGCCAATAATGAAAGTTGAAATAACAGTTCCAGAAGAATATATGGGAGATGTTATAGGAGATGTAAACTCAAGACGTGGAAAGATGGAAGGGTTAGAAGCTAGAAACGGAATGCAAATAATTAGAGCATTTATTCCACTTTCTGAAATGTTTGGATATGCAACAGACTTGCGTTCAAAAACACAAGGTAGAGGTACTTATGCAATGGAACCAAGCCATTACGAAGAAGTTCCAAAATCAATACTAGAAACAATAGTTGCTTCTAGAGCAAAAAATGAGGACTAATTATTAGTTAATAATAGTTCCTTAGAGGATGTGGTACTTTTATTTTCAAGAATGAAGGAAAAAAAGTCCTACATCCCGCAAGATGGAACAGATTTGAAGACAATATAATTAACTAGTAATTATTTATAAAATAAAATGCAATAAACTATTGCAAAAAAAGTAAAATTGTTATAAAATAACAATTGCTTGATAATTTGTTATTAATTTTAAAAAAATAAAAAATTAGAAAAATCTAATTTAAAAAATTTAAAGGAGGAAAAATTAAATGGCAAAAGCAAAATTTGAAAGAACAAAACCACATGTTAACATTGGTACAATTGGTCACGTAGACCACGGAAAAACAACAACAACAGCAGCTATTACAAAATGGTTAGGATTATTAGGAAAGGCTCAATACACAGCATATGATCAAATCGACGGAGCACCAGAAGAAAAAGCAAGAGGAATTACAATCAATACAGCACACGTTGAATATGAAACAGAAAAAAGACACTATGCACACGTTGACTGTCCAGGACACGCTGACTATGTAAAAAATATGATTACAGGTGCAGCACAAATGGATGGAGCAATATTAGTTGTTTCAGCAGCTGATGGCCCAATGCCTCAAACAAGAGAGCATATATTACTTGCAAGACAAGTTGGTGTTAAATATATTGTTGTTTACTTAAATAAATGCGATATGGTTGATGACCCAGAATTATTAGAATTAGTTGAAATGGAAGTTAGAGATTTATTATCTAGCTACGAATTCCCAGGAGATGAAATTCCAATTATAAAAGGATCTTCATTAAAAGTTCTAGAATCTACATCAACAGATCCAAATGCACCAGAATATCAATGTATGAAAGAATTAATGGATGCAGTAGATAATTATATCCCAACACCAGACAGACCAACAGACGGAGATTTCTTAATGCCAGTTGAAGACGTATTCTCTATTACAGGTAGAGGAACAGTTGCAACAGGTAGAGTTGAAAGAGGAGTTGTAAAAGTTCAAGACGAAGTTGAAATAGTTGGTTTATCAACAGAAAAGAAAAAATCTGTTGTAACAGGTGTTGAAATGTTTAGAAAACTATTAGACCAAGCTGAAGCAGGAGACAATATCGGTGTTCTATTAAGAGGTATTGATAGAAAAGATATCGAAAGAGGTCAAGTTTTAGCAAAACCAGGATCAATACATCCACATACAAAATTTAAAGCAGAAGTTTATATCTTAACTAAAGAAGAAGGTGGAAGACATACACCATTCTTTAATGGATATAGACCACAATTCTATTTCAGAACAACAGATGTTACAGGTGTTATTGAATTACCAGCAGGAACAGAAATGGTAATGCCAGGAGATAACATCACAATGACAATCGAATTAATTACACCAATTGCTATGGAAAAAGGATTAAGATTTGCTATCCGTGAAGGTGGTAGAACAGTTGGTTCAGGAATTGTTTCTGATATAATGGAATAATTTTGATACTTGAAAAGTGAAAAGCAGGGCTTATGAAAGTCCTGCTTTCTTTGCATATATACATAACGCGGGATTCTGACAGTCTGCAAAAATAAATCGTTAGAATAAAATGCAATAAAAAAGAACAAAAAGGGTATAATTAAAATGCTATAAATAAATTATTGGAGGTAAAATTAAATGAAAAAATATTTATTCACATCAGAAAGCGTCACAGAAGGTCACCCAGACAAACTTTGTGACTATATTGCTGATTCAATACTAGATGAATGTTTAAAACAAGATAAAAATTCAAGAGTTGCAGTAGAAGTATTTGCAATGAAAGACAATATAACTATTGCAGGGCAGATTACATCTAATGCTAAATTTTGACAACAGCAGTACAGATTTAGATTATAGAAATTGTAAGATAAATATTAACATTACAAAACAAAGCCCAGATATAGCTTTAGGAGTAGATATTGGTGGAGCGGGGGACCAAGGCATTATGTTTGGGTATGCATGTGATGAAACTCCAGAATTTATGCCTTATGCAATAACTATTGCACATAAATTATCAAAAAGATTAGCTGAAGTACGAAAAAATGGTGAAATATCATATTTAAGACCAGATGGAAAAGTGCAAGTAACAGTAGAATATGAAGATGATAAACCTAAAAGAACAGATACAATCCTAATATCTACACAACATTTAGATAAAGTAAAAAAAGAAGAATTAGAAAAAGATATTATCGAAAAAGTTATAAAAAAAGTTATGCCTAACAATATGATGGATAGCAAAACGAAAATATATATCAACCCAACAGGTAGATTTGTTATAGGAGGACCTTTAGGAGATACAGGATTAACAGGACGAAAGCTAATTGTAGATACTTATGGTGGATATGCCAGACATGGTGGAGGGGCCTTTTCAGGAAAGGATGCAAGTAAAGTTGATAGGTCTGCTGCATATATGTTAAGACATATTGCTAAAAATATAGTAGCAAAAGGTTATGCAAGAAAATGTGAAATACAGGTTTCTTATGGAATTGGAATAAAGGAACCATTATCTATTTGTGTTAATACATTTGATACAGGCAATAAATCAGAAGAAGAATTAGTAGAATTAATAAAATCAAAATATGATTTAACTCCACAAGGAATTATTAATTATTTAGGGTTACTAGAGCCAATATATTCAAAAACAACAAATTATGGACATTTCGGAAAAGCGAATTTACCATGGGAGATAATAACAAAATGATTCTAAACAACTTCTTAATATTTATCATATAATAAATAATAGGAGGTTAATTTATGTTTTCAGAAGTTTTTAGCACTACAATAGCGAATATTAAAGGAGGGAAAGAATACCCAAATATAAAAGGTACTGTTTATTTTAAAAAAAATAAAAAAGGTGTGTTAGTAACAGCAAAAATTTTTGGTTTGCCAACAAATAAAGAAAAAGAATGTCAAGGTAGATTTTTCGGATTTCATATTCATAATGGAACTTCTTGTACAGGAAATGCAGAAGACGAATTTGCTGACAGTAATGGCCATTTTAGTATAAATAAATGCAATCATCCATTCCATTCAGGAGATTTACCTCCTTTATTAGAAAATAATGGGTTTGCATATATGAAAGTTTTGACAGATAAATTTAAAATAGAAGATATAATTGGGAAAACAGTAATAATACATGATATGCCTGATGATTTTAAAACTCAGCCAAGTGGAAATTCAGGAAAGAAAATTGCTTGTGGAATAATCGAAAATAGTAAAGATTAAAAAATCCCCTAAAGGGGATTTTTACTGTTAGTTATAAAAAAATCATTGTATAGGAAAAATTGACTTTTTTCTTGAAAGACCAACGATTTTTCCGTATACAACAAGGTTAGGCTACTTCAGTAAGGTTATGCCAAAATTTACATAGTATAATTTGAATTATTCATATAAAATTTCTTTTCTGCAAGTCTTTCTTGTACACCACGTAGAGCTTCACCAAATCTTTGAAAATGAACGACTTCTCTTTCACGCAAGAAACGTATTGGATCAATTACATCAGGTTCATCTTTACATAAGTTGATTATTTTTTCGTATGTTGCACGAGCTTTTTGTTCTGCAGCCAAATCTTCTTGCAGGTCTGCAATAGGGTCTCCTTTAACAGCAAGTGCTGTTGCATCAAAAGGAATTCCTCCTGCTGATTGTGGATATACTCCTAATCCATGGTCTGTATAATATGCTCCTAAACCAGCTTTTTTCATTTCTTCTGGAGAAACATTAGCGGTTAGCTGGTGAACTATTGTACCAACCATTTCTAAATGGGCTAGTTCTTCAGTTCCACGATGTTGTCAATCAAAAAAATTTATGATTATTGGCTGTGAAATAGTATATAAAAAGAAAGTTCACCCGGTGAACTAAAGTACACTAAGTGAACTTTTTATTTATTAAACTTTATATTCAGCACTTTTTTCTTCTAATAATTTGAAATCACAACTTAAATCTTTATAAAATTTAGCCATCTTACTTTTACTACTTTTAGTAACTATACTATAAATCTTTTCTGCCTTTTCCATAATCTTAGCTTTATTCTCAGGCTTATTTATATAAGAATATTGTTCTGAAAGTAACCTTTTATATCCATAACTTTTACTTTTTATATCTAATAAATAAACACTTTCTTGAGGTACTGGTATCATATCTGAAAATCTAATTATACCCAAATCATTTTTTGTTTTAGTATTTATAATTTTAAAAAAAGTTAAATTATCTTTATATGTTTTATGTTTTTGTTTTGGAGAAAATAAGGGTGCAAAATAATAATGTTCTTCAACAATAATTACAACTCCTATATATGGTCTTTTTTCATTTTTATTATAAGCAATATGTTTATCAAATTGACTTAAATATTTAATATAATTATCATCTATAATATAAAAATTTAATTTTCCTAATTTTATTTTCTTTGTATCTTTCATTTATTCCTCCGTATTACAAATTATGGGGATACTTTTTTAAGTACCCCCATAATTTTTCTGGAAACTCGTTTATAGTAAACTAAAGGCTCGTTTCTAACCTAATGTTCAATAGGATATTCGTTTATAGGATTCGCATCCCTAAAGGCTCATATCTAACCTAATGTTTAATTTGCACTTGTTTATGAAATTAATCAAAGGCTTGTGCAACCTAGTTTATTTGATAAATTAATTTATCAATATTAGTATATTCATTATACTTCATTTTATTTACAAAATCAATACTTTGTGCTAAATTTTCATAAATACTTAATTTTATTTTTAAATTCCACTTTTATATGATGTTGATTTTAGTTTTATACAAAAAAGTGGTAAAATATTAGTAAGATACTGCGTTTGGAGTGT